>CAUZBV010000380.1:0-4298 GCA_963578115.1 Myxococcales bacterium | reverse complement strand
CCGCGAAGCCCGAGGAGCGCGATGGGTGTCTGCTTCTTCGCGCCCAAAGTCATGGCCAACGTACGGTGTGCTTGCAACAACTCTTCATGCTGCCGACCGTCCAGCAGTTCGTCGATGGCCCGACGGGTGGCCCCACCCGGTGAATTGTCGCCCAAGAGTGTCGTGATGGGTACCTCCAGTCCGTTGGCGATCGCCGCGAGTTTCGCGATGGAGATGTTGGCGCGGCCCGTCTCGACGTCGGCCAAGAAGCGTTGGCTGACGCCCGATTGGTCGGCCAAGGTCTTTCCCGTCCAGTTTTTTTGGCTCCGGAGGGTTCGGACTCGAAGGCCAATGGACTGGAGGATGCTCTGGACTTCAATGGGCATATATGCACTATAATGCATAAAATATATAAAATGTGAAGTATTTTGCAGTTTGCCCTTGCGTGCACGCATCTGAGACTGGTAAGGTCGGCCATGGCAAAGCACACAAACGATCCCAAAGACTTCTCCTTTGAGACTCATCCTTCGCAATACCGGCACATTCAGCTGGACGTGGATGGGGCCGTGGCCACCATTAAGCTCAACATTCAAGAGCACAATGGCATGGTCGACGGGTATGAACTCAAATTGAACTCCTATGATCTCAGTGTCGATCTGGAGCTTGCCGACGCGGTGAATCGCCTGCGTTTTGAACACCCGGAAGTCGGATGTGTGGTGGTGACGAGCGCCCTGGATGGCGTGTTTTCGTCGGGCGCCAACATCTTCATGCTGGGATCGTCGTCGCACGCGTTCAAGGTGAACTTCTGCAAGTTCACGAACGAGACGCGTCTGTCCATCGAGGACGCGTCCGAATACAGCGAACAGACCTATATCGCAGCCCTTAATGGCCTCGCGTCCGGTGGTGGCTACGAGCTACCCTTGGCGTGCGAGGAGATCTATCTCGTGGACGACCGCCGCTCCGCCGTGGCGCTCCCCGAGGTGCCGTATTTGGGTGTTCTTCCTGGAACGGGGGGGCTCACACGTGTGGTCGACAAACGAAAGGTCCGCCCGGATTTGGCCGACATCTTTTGCACCTTGGCCGAAGGCATCAAAGGTAAGCGTGCGGTCAAGTGGGGGTTGGTTGACGCGGTGTATCCTCCCTCCCAATTCGATGAGGCCATCGCCGAACGGGCGTCTGCCATAGCGGATGGTGGGCATCCGGATCGAAAGGGCGTGACGTTGGCCCCGCTCAATCCCACCATTGACGAAGAGGGTATTCATTATCAGCATGTGCAGGTGCTTTGGGACGAGACGCATCGAACCGCTCGGCTCGAGGTCACCGTGCCCGATACGGTGGCCTCGCTTCCCGAAGATCCCACGGCCGTGGGCTGCACTTGGTTCCCACTCCAGGCCTTCCGGGAAGTGGACGATGCACTGCTGCGCCTTCGCTTCCAGCATCCCGAGATTGGCCTGGTATTGCTGAAGACAGCCGGATCCCTCGACGCGGTGTCTCGGATGGACAAGGAGTTGGCGGCCCGGCAAGGGCATTGGTATGTGCGGGAAGTGATCCTGCACATGAAGCGGGTGTTGAAACGCCTCGACATGTCGGCCAAGAGCTTCTTCGCTCTGATCGACCAGGGTTCATGCTTTGCCGGCTCTCTCTTGGAGTTGGCTTTCGCGGCGGATCGTAGTTACATGCTGGACGAAGAGGGTGTGCAGGTGGCCGTGACGGCGATGAATGGGGGTCTCTTGCCCATGGGAAATGATCTGAGCCGGCTGCAAACACGCTTCTTGGCCAATCCGGAGCATGTGGGCGAGTTGCTGGGCAACACAGAACCCTTGGATGCCATGGATGCAGAAGACGCGGGGTTGGTCACCATGGTCTATGACGACATCGACTGGGAAGACGAGCTGCGCTTGGCCATTGAGGAGCGGGTCAGCATGTCTCCCGATGCGTTGACCGGGATGGAAGCGAGCCTGCGATACGCCGGTCCCGAGACCATGGAAACAAAAATCTTTGGGCGGCTGACCGCCTGGCAGAATTGGATATTCCAGCGCCCCAACGCCGTGGGCGAGAAAGGGGCGCTGACCTTGTATGGACAGCCAGAGAGTGCCGAATTCGACTTCCGGAGGACCTGATCGATGAATGTGTCGCTGAACGAGAAAATACCGAACAATGTGAACCTGTCATCCGATAGGAAACTTCAAAAGGCCCTCGAGGCGTGGCTGCCGAACTACATCGATTGGTGGCGGGAGATGGGTCCGGAGGGATACCAGGAAGATCAGGTGTATCTGCGGACCGCCATCAGCGTGGAAAAGGGCGGTTGGGCTCATTTTGACTACGTGAAGATGCCGGATTACCGGTGGGGGATCTTCCTGTCACCGCCTACCGATGGAACGACCATTGGGTTTGGCGACCACATGGGCAAAGACGTGTGGCCGACCGTGCCGGGTGAATTCCGAAAAGAGCTGCGACGCATCATCGTGACGCAAGGGGACACGGAGCCCGCGTCGGTGGAGCAACAACGGTTGCTGGGCCAGACCGCCCCGAGCTTGTACGATCTGCGCAACCTCTTTCAGGTGAATGTGGAGGAGGGGCGTCATCTGTGGGCTATGGTGTATCTGCTTCATTCCTTTTTTGGCCGGGATGGTCGTGAAGAAGCCGAAGACATGCTGATTCGCCGTTCGGGCCACGCGGATTCGCCGCGGATTTTGGGCGCGTTCAACAAGCCCATCGCGGACTGGTTGGCGTTCTTCTGTTTCACCATGTACACGGATCGAGACGGCAAGTACCAACTCTACGCCTTGGCCGAGAGTGCCTTTGATCCCTTGGCGCGAACGACGCAGTTCATGCTGACGGAAGAGGCCCATCATATGTTTGTGGGCGAGACCGGTCTGCAACGGGTGATCCAGAGGACGGCAGAGTTGATGAAAGAGTCGCCCTCCGAAGATGTTCGACCCTTGGGCGGCATTCCCTTGGAGATCATTCAGAAGTATATCAGCGAGTGGTACAGCGCGTCCTTGGATCTCTTTGGCGGCGACGACTCGTCCAACGCGGCGACCTATTTCGCCCAAGGATTGAAGGGGCGTTACAAAGAGTCCTCGTCCAAACGCTATGACGATCATCGGGCCATGGACAGCGTGTATACGATGAATATTCCCAACCCGGACGGTACCCTGACTTCGAAAGAGATCCCCCTTCGGCGGGCCATGAACACCGTGTTGCAGGATGCGTACATCGAGGATTGCGAGAAATCCATGGAGAAGTGGAACAAGACCCTCGCCGAGAACGGTCTCTCGGATCGGTTGTACTTGCCATCGCGGCGTTTTAACCGGCTGCAGGGCGTGTACGGGAGTCACCACTTCGATATTCACGGGGAGTTTCTCTCGGATGATGCGTGGGAGAAAGAGCGTGGCAATGAATTGCCCACCGCCGATGATTACGAGTACGTGGCGTCCTTGATGACGCCCGTGGTCGAAGCCGGCCAGTTCGCCAATTGGATCGCCCCCCCCAAGCGGGGCGTGAATAGTCAGCCACAGGACTTCGAATACGTTCGCTTCGAAAGGAATAACTAAGACGATGAAGACGCTTCAAAGCTATGTAGAGGGACGATGGGTGGCCGGCAGTGGCCAGGGACGTCCGTTGTACAATCCCATGACCGAAGAGTTGATCGCAGAAGCCAGCACCGAGGGCATCGATATGGGGGCCGCAGTGGCGTATGCCCGTACTCGCGGGGGTCCCGCGCTGCGTGAGATGACTTTCGCGGACCGTGGGCGACTCTTGGGGGAGATGGCCAAGGCCATTCACAGCATTCGCGACGAGTTGTTGGATCTCGCCCGCATCAACGGGGGCAACACCCGAGGTGACGCCAAGTTCGACATCGATGGGTGTACCGGCACCATGGCCTATTACGCCAAGCTGGGGGAATCGCTCGGCGACCGACACTTCTTGGTCGAGTCGGAGAGTCAACAATTGACCCGCAGTCCACGTTTGGTCGGGCAACACATCTTGGTCCCGCGTCAGGGTGTAGCGGTGCACATCAACGCGTTCAATTTCCCCGGCTGGGGCTTTGGTGAAAAGGCCGCAGTGGCACTTTTGGCCGGCGTTCCGGTCATTACCAAGCCGGCGACGAGCACGGCCTTGGTGACCGAGCGCATGGTTGAGGTGATCGTGGACGCAGGCATCTTGCCCGATGGGGCGTTGACGCTGATTTCCGGTTCGGTGGGCGATTTGTTGGACCATCTGGAGGGTCAGGACACCCTGGCATTCACCGGATCGAGCGACACGGCGGCCTCCATTCGGGCAGGGCAGGGTTGTGTGGCCAAGTCGGTCCACGT
>CAUZBV010000379.1:0-4299 GCA_963578115.1 Myxococcales bacterium | reverse complement strand
ACCTTGCTGGGGTGTCTTGACCGGGAAAACCTGACACCAATGTCGTATATTTGGCTTCGTCTTGAGACCATGAAAGGCGCACAGAGCCTAATTCCGAACGGTGGTACGGATTTTGCTTTGTTCATGGGGTGGCCGCTCTCACAGCGCCCTTTGGAGTCTTGATATGGCAAAACGACACAATGCACGGAATGCGACCCACAGCACTCCACAACAAATTGGATGGAGCATCCTCTTTGTCTTTGCGGCATTGGTGATCGCCACCTTCCTGGGGCCCTCAAGGCATCGGTTGCAGGCCCTGCCATCCCCCTCGGAGTCGAGCGCTCAGCCACATACACCCGCGACGGGACAGGCCAACATCGCGGCTTGGATTCGACTAATGCCGAGTATCGAGTAAGCGCACTGCGACCTCTTCGGCTTCCCGTGTGCAGTCGTTGATACCGACCCCCCGAAGCGCATTGCCTGTCACATAGAGCCCTGGCCACTGGGAACAGGCCTCTTCCAGCGCCTCCACACGATCCAGATGACCCAGCGTGTACTGCGGTATCGCGCGGTCGTAGCGCCGCACGTGCACCAAGGCAGGATCGCCTTCCAATCCCAACAGATTGTCCAACTCGGCCCGAACCAACGCCACCATGGATGCATCGTCGAGGGCCACGCGCTCACCGGCGCGAGCCCCACCCACCATGGACCGAAGCAGCACGTGATCGTCCGGAGCGCGTCGCCCGGGGAAAATGCTTGAGGTCCACAAACATCCCAAAATCTTTCGATTCTCTTGATGGGGAATCAAGAAACCGAACCCGTCCAGCGGGTGTTGGACCGCGTCTCGATGGAACCCGAGCGCTACGACAGCTACGGATGCGTATGGAATGCTATTGAGCGGCTCACTCAACGCCTTGTCCAATGGCGCCAACAGAGCCGCCGCACGATAGGCCGGGATGGCTAGAATCACACAATCCACGGATTCAATGGCACCTGCGGCGGTGACCACGGTCCACCGGTCACTGTCACGAGTCACAGACACCACCGGCGACTTGCATTGAACGCAGGGTCCCAACGCTCGAGCCAATGCGTTGGTTAAGGTGCCCATCCCCTCCGAAAACGAGGTGAGGCGACCTCCTGGACCGGCCGCGCCGCCCTCTTGTGGTCCGCGCTCCTTACGAAGCTTGCTCGACGCCCGAATCAAGCTTCCATATTCGGTCTCCAATTCATGCAGACGGGGAAATGTGGCCCGTAGACTGAGCTGCTCGGGGTCGCCCGCAAATACACCGCTCACAAAGGGATCGATCAGACGCTGCGCGGCTTGCGTTCCCAGCCGGCGACGGGCAAACGCTGCCACCGTCTCGTCCTCGGCGGTAACAGCGCGTCCTACCCACCGCTCACACACTACCCGCAGTCGCCCACCCAACGTGAGAAGACCGCTGCGAAGAAAGGCACCGGGGGTGGTCGGAAGCTCGTGCAGTCTTCCCTTGACCATCACAAAGCGTCGGCGGGATGCATCGCTGGCGATCAACACTTGTTCGGACAAGCCCAACCGTCGAATCAGTGCCAGAGTGTGCGGTTTGGAATCCAAAAAGCCATTGGGACCGCCCTCGCACAAGAAGCCATTGCTTGGCGTCGTAGCGATGGTTCCTCCGATCGCTTCACTAGCCTCAAGAACAACGATTTCGTTGGATTGATTCGCATCACGACTGCGCTCGTGCAAGGCATACGCCGTTGCGAGACCTGAAATTCCACCGCCGACCACAACGATCTTCACGGCTGGATGGTTGCACGGCGTGTTCAAACCGGTCAACATTAGGTACTCATGAGCACATCGCCGACCATTGGTGTACTGGGTGGCGGATCCTGGGGCACAGCGCTCGCCCACCTCGTCCGACTGAATGGGCATCCAGCCCTTCTTTGGTTGCGCGACAAGAAAGTGGCTCGTGCCATCACAAACGACGGGACAAACCCCCGTTACTTACCGGACATGCCCTTGTGTACCGGTATCGAAACCACACTCAATATTCGGAAGATTACAGAGCGCTGCGAAATCATCTTGTTGGCGGTCCCAACCCATGCCATGCGCGACACTTTGCGTACACTGGGAGAAAGCCTCCAAACGAGACACATCCTCATTTCGTGCAGCAAAGGCCTCGAAGCGGAGAGCGGAAAGACCATGTCCGCGCTCATCACCGAGGAGACATGTTGTTTGATTCAAGGGGCGCTGAGCGGCCCCAACTTGGCCACTGAAGTACTTAGGGGCTACCCAAGCGCCACGGTGATCGCCTCTCGATTCGATCGGGTGATCGCCCAAGGAACGCAAGCCCTCATGGGGCCGACGTTCCGGGTGTATGGCAACAACGATGTGCTGGGTGTAGAAATCGCGGGAGCCCTCAAGAACGTCATGGCCATCGGTGCAGGCGTGGTCGCCGGACTGGGATTCGGAAACAACACACAATCCCTGTTGATCACCCGTGGATTGGCCGAAATACGCCGCCTGGGCGTGAAGATGGGAGCAGATTCCGCCACCTTTGCAGGTTTGGCGGGTGTCGGTGACTTGATGGTCACATGCACCAGTCCACTGAGCCGCAATCATCAAGTGGGTCTCCGCCTGGCCGAGGGAAAGGCGCTGCCTCAAATTCAAGAGGAAATGATCCAAGTCGCGGAAGGGGTCGGTACAGCAAAAGTCGCGATGGAATTGAGTCGTTCGATGGACATCCCCATGCCCATCACCCAGGGAATCTACGAATTGTTGTACGAAGACCGGCCCATTCAAGAGGTGCTCGCTGACTTGATGGCCAATCAAGCCGTCTATGAAGTGGACCGACCCATCACGCTCGTCACCTAGCCCGGTCGTACTAAGCCCGACGTCACCCCTCCCACTATCCCTGCGGACTGGACCCACGGCCGACGTCCAGAAGATCGGTGAGGGTGACCCATAGAAAAAATGTCCTGGGGTGGTGGAATTTACCCATCGAGTTGTGGTCTACTACCACATAGGTCAACACACATATTGTAAGGATTGTTATGTCTCCTTCTCTACGTCGGTTTGGGACACTTCTCTTGGTCACTGCGTGCGTTGGGCTGGTGTCTCCGGTTTCGGCCATGCCTGGTGACGTCACTGGGGATGATCAATTCTTGGCCAATGACATCATCTGCATCGCCAAATATGCGGTGGGGCTCGTGAACCCAGAGGAGGGCGGTCTTTGTACCGTCGATTCCGAAGCCGCCGATGTGGACTGCAATGGACTCGTGCAAACACCAGACATTATCGGAGTCGCCCGATTGGTCGTCGGGATTGGCTTTCCATCGGACAAAGACCCCGATGGCGACAGCATTCACAACAACTGTGACAATTGTCCCGACGACGCCAACCCGAACCAAGTGGACACGGATGGCGATGGTGTGGGTGACGCGTGCGAGACCGCCGAGGAAACATGCGTCGACGACACCCTGAACCAGGACGAAACCGACGTGGACTGCGGCGGCGTAACCTGCCCTGCGTGCGCCGATGGCCAGAGTTGTGAGACGGACGCAGATTGCAACAGCAGCAACTGCGACGCGGGCGTCTGTTCGCCAGACAATTGCGATCCCGACCCCTGCCAAAACGGCGGCGCCTGTACCAACGGCGTAGACAGCTACACATGCACCTGTACCGCAGGCTTTAGCGGAGACAGCTGCGAGACAGCCGATCCATGCACCAACGGTGCCGACGGAAGCGCCTGTCAAAACAACGGGACGCCCGCCGGAACCACAGGCAACTGCTCATGCACCTGTACCGCGGGCTTTAGCGGCGACAACTGCGAAACAGCCGATCCGTGTACCAACGGCGCGGACGGAAGCGCCTGTCAAAACAACGGGACGCCCACCGGCACCACGGGCAACTGCTCATGCACCTGTACCGCAGGCTTTAGCGGCGACAACTGCCAGACCGCCGATCCGTGCACCACCGGCGCCGACGGCAGCGACTGTCAAAACGGCGGTTCGGCGACGGGTACGACCGGCAGTTGCAGCTGCGATTGTACGAACACCGGCTTTAACGGCGACAACTGTCAAAACGACATTATCGAATGTGAGAACAACAACGGCGGGTGCGACATCAATGCCGAATGCACCAACAGTCCCGGCTCCTTCAGCTGCGACTGCAAAACCGGATACATTGGCGACGGAACAACATGCGATGCCATTCTCTGCGGTGCCAATGAGGCGGTCACATCCAACGCGTGCGCCGGCTGCCCGGCGGGAACAACCAACGCCGCCGGCGATGACGCTTCGGCCTCCGATACCACCTGTGATGCCACGCTCTGCGATGCCAAT
>CAUZBV010000378.1:0-4309 GCA_963578115.1 Myxococcales bacterium | reverse complement strand
CTTCGAAGGTCTTTTGCTCGGTCAGCACCAAATTGAGCACGTGGTCGATCCGTTTCTGGAGCAACCTCAGCTTGGGCACCGTGGTCAGGCCCGGGACGCGAATCAAGATGTGCTGAACCAGGATCTCGTCTTGTTGGGTGCCCCCATGATAGTCGCGCTTGAAGATCCGTTCGATCTCTTCGGCGCGTGGCTTGATGCGCGAGCCGACTTTGAAGTTCAACATCTGAGACTTGATCATCTCTTTGCGGACATGCTCGCGGTACTCGGCCAATTTCGTGAAGCCCTGCTGTTGCAGGTAGGCCATCAGCTGTTCGTCGCTCCAACGATTGTGGCGTTTGATGCGATCGATGTGTTGATTCACCCGCGTCGCGCTGCCGGAAAGCCCCAGCTTCTTCGCTTCACGCAGAACCAAGATGGTGTTGATCTCTTCGTTCAACAGATCCTGCTTTTTCTTCTCGGCCCACTCTTTTCGTTTCTCTGCATCCGCGATGTTGGCCCCGAGCACCTCCACAAAGACAAATTTGGTCATCAGCTCGTAGAGGGTAATGACCTCGCCTTCCACAAGGGCTGCGATTCCATCGATCAGCTCATAGCCTGCGGGCAGGGTCCGGCTCTCTGTGCCGGCCCACGCGGGCATGGCGACACAAGCGATGGCCAAGACGAGAACCGCCTTCTTCATGGCGTTCCCTTCTTGGGCAACACACCGGTCGTTCCGGGGCCACCCAAGGTCGGCACGGGGGGTAGGACGCCCAATCGGCTGGGTACGGTCAAGATATCGAGCTTCTGCAAGCGATCCTCGTGCACCACAATGTTCGCCTTCTTCCGGAGCCCTTCGATGTAGTTCTTCCGTGCCGTGTCCTTCTTTTGGCGGAGCAACGTGCTGGTGATCTGCCGACGTGCGCTTTCCAGGGTGCGGTTCACGCCCGGACGACGATTGGTCAACTGGAGGATGTGAACACCCTGTTCGTCTTCCACGAGCTCGGAGAGTTGATTCAATCGCTGAAACGCGAACGACGCGTTTCGGAGCGCCTCACTGAGCACGGGGCGGTCGCGTTTGGCGCGATCCACATAGCCCACCGTCGTAAAGAATCCCAGATCCCCATTGCCATGAGCGGTCTTCATGTCTTTGGAATGTTGCCGGGCAAACCCCGAAAAGATCGTGCGGGCGCGAGCGGGATCCGCTTTCATCGCGGACTGCAGCTCCGTGAGGATCTTGGCCGCTTTGGCCTTGTCCTTAAACAGGATGTGACTCACACGAACCTGCTCGGGTTTCACGAAGAGGCTCTGGTTGTTTTGATAGTACTGCTCGATCTCCGACTCTTCGATCCGGGACGCCTTCACGAGCTTCTGCAGATCATTGGCCATGTACTTTTGAATCATGGCGCGCTTCATGGCGAAGACCACATCGGGATCGGCGTCGTAGCCCTGCCGCTGCGCTTCGCTCGCGATCAGCTCAAATTGAATGAGCGTGTCGAGAAACTCGATCTTCTTGTCCAGAGAAGAATAGCGTTCTCGTCCCACCGCAGGCACTTCCCCGAGGCGTCGTTCCAGATCACCCAAAGTGATCACCACCTCGCCCACGCGAGCCACTTCAATCTGTCGTTCTGCGGTGCTCAACGCGCTGGAGTCGCCGTCGTCATCCGATGCGCGGGGTCCGGCGCTTCGCTCACGGTCATCCGCCTGGAGGCCCGACTCGGTCACCCGCGCCCGAGCATGGTGTGCTTCATCGGTAGAAGCAGGCTTGTCAGGACGACAGCCAAGCGTCAGCACCACCGCGATCCCAATGCCAAACCATACCCGAGTCATACGTCCCTCCAAGGTGCCCTCGTGTACTACCTTGTCAGCCCCTGAATGGCAAGGCATCACTGGAGCAAGAGATCCTTCTCCTCGCCATAACGAAGGAGCTCGCGGATCGCTGTCCGTGCGGATTCAATTCCGCCCGTCCACTCTTTGTCCGTGACCGCTCGCACCAACTCAATTTGCGGGGTCAACTTCCAACGGCTTTCCGGGCGCTGAACAAAACCCACAACCGCCTCTCCGGCCAATTTGCTCTGGGGAGAAAGACGCAGCACAAGGCCCCCTCGATTGTAGGCCACCGACTGCGCCCCAACGCGCTGACAGTCGATCTTGAGATGGGTGGCCGCCAAGAGGTTTTGAGCCTCCTCCGGTGGGCGACCGCATTGATCCACCAGATCCGAAAACACATCGCCCAGCTCCCCATGGTCCTGGGCGGTCGCAAAACGCTTGTAGAATTGCAGACGAACACTGATATCGGGCACATACGACGCCGGCAAGAAGGCGTTGATACCCACTTTCGTTTCGCACGAGACACGGACATCCTCGGGCGCCGCGTCTTCCTTTAACGCACGCACCGCGTCCGTCAGAAGATCACTGAAAAGCTCCAGCCCGACGTCCTTGACGTGCCCGGATTGCTGCGCGCCCAACAAATTGCCCACACCCCGCATCTCCATGTCCATGGTGGCGATGTGGAACCCACTGCCGAGCTCGCTAAATCGTTGGATGGTGGCGACGCGTTTCTCGGCGATCCCAGTGAGATTTCGGGGCTCGGGAACCAGCAGATAACAGTAGGCCCGCTCACTGGAGCGACCGATGCGTCCCCGCAGCTGATAGAGTTGTGCCAATCCAAACGTGTCGGCTCGATTGATCAGCATGGTGTTGGCCCGGGGGATGTCCAGACCGGACTCGATGATGGTGGTACACACCAACACATCAACCTCTCCGGCCATGAACGCCAACATGACCTTCTCCAGCTCGGACTCGGCCATTTGGCCATGCCCCACTCGAACCCGAGCGCCGGGCACCAAACGACGAACGCGGTCCGCCTCGCGCTGGATCGTCCCCACGCGATTGTGCACATAATAGACTTGACCAGACCGCTGCAGCTCCCGGTCGATCGCCTCCGCGACCACCGGGTCACACTGCTGACTGACGAAGGTTCGAACCGCCAGACGATCCGTCGGCGGTGTGGCGATGATGCTCATTTGGCGCAAACCCGAGAGGGCCATATTGAGCGTCCGCGGAATCGGGGTGGCCGTCATCGTCATCACATCCACCGTTTCGCGCAATTGCTTGATGCGCTCCTTGTGCTTCACCCCAAATCGATGTTCCTCGTCGATCACCAGCAACCCCAGATTCCGAAAGGACACATCGGACGACAACACCCGATGGGTCCCGATCACCACATCGACTTTGCCCGCCCCCAGGTCCTCAATGATCTGAGCGCGCTCGGCAGCGCTCCGAAAGCGTGACAACGCCTCGATACAGACCGGGTAGCCATGAAATCGGTCCTTAAACGTGAGCCGATGTTGCTCGCAGAGCACCGTGGTGGGAACCAAAATGACGACCTGTTTCCCGTCCAGGACGGCGCGAAACGCCGCACGCATGGCCACTTCGGTCTTGCCATAGCCCACATCCCCACACACCAGTCGATCCATGGGCTGTTCGTCTCCCATGTCCGACATCACGTCCTCGATGGCGGTGGCCTGATCCGGCGTCTCTTCATAGGAAAAGTCCGTCTCAAATTGGGTGAAATATTCGCCGCCACCGCCAAACGCGTGCCCTTTGCGAGCCGCACGAGCCGCTTGGATCGCCAAGAGCTCCCGCGCGATGTCCTCTGCGGCGCGACGGACCCGAGCCTTGGTCTTTTCCCAGCCCGGCGTCCCCAGACGATCGAGCGCCGGCGACGCGCCGTCGGCCGCCACATATTTCTGCACACGATCCAAACGCTGTACGGGCAGATACAACACGTTCTCTTGCGACGCACCCGCGCGGGATGCATCGCGGTAGGTCAGTTTCAGATAGTCATTTTCGACCTCGTCCAACACCAGACTCACCAGACCTTCGTAGCGTCCAATTCCGTGGTCCACGTGCACCACAAAATCGCCCGACGCTAGATCGCGAAAACTCGCCAAGGCATCGGAGAGAATTTTCTTCCCCTGCCCTCCTCGGACCGCCGGTGCGCGAGAGGGCAAGATGTCTTGGTCGCCCAACACCACCAGCTTCATGGCCGGAAACCCAAAGCCACGCGGCAGGTTCCCGCGCAAAATGATCACATCCGCCGTGGACTTCTCCCCCAAGGACGCCAATGGGAACGCGCCCTCCATAGACACGACGGTCAGCTCATAGTTCGCCAACACCGAACGAAGCCGTTCCGCATGGCCCGCTCCCGAGGCCACGGCGACCACCGTGAAGCCCTCCTGACGCCACGCCCGCACCTGTGTCGCCAGAGGGACCAACGCCCGATCTTGCCCTCTCTTTTGTGCCAACGCGGTCCGCAGGATTTGGTGGT
>CAUZBV010000377.1:0-4313 GCA_963578115.1 Myxococcales bacterium | reverse complement strand
GTAGACAATGGGTTTCGGCTTGCCCTGTTTGTCGTACAGGTTCCAGCGTGTCGCATAATAGAGACGATTCGACTCCAACTCGCCGTATACGTCGTTGTAGCCATGACGTTCAATGCGGAAGTACCCAAACTTGTCGAACATGGGATAGCGTACGGTGAAGCCGCTGTCGCTTTGCACCACGTCGCTGTTGTCGTCGTATTCCACGAGGATCGGGTCGCCCGTCTCGGGGTCTCGTGCCAGTTCGTTGTCCGGGTAATGCAGGGGCTCATACTTGTTGCCGGGATCCACCTTCATGAAACTGGTCCGGATGAGGATGTTTTGGTGTTCGCAGTCGGCGTTCATGTAATACCAGCAGCTGGGATCGGACCAGACGGACCCGTACCAGTCTTCCACTTCCAAGTGGTCGGGTTTGACGGCCACTCGGATGGTGGTCTCTAGATAATCGGCTCTGCTCAATCCGGCGATCTCTTGGTCGTCGCGGTAATCGCTCCAAGTGCCGTCTGAGTTGCGCAAACCCAGCACCATGTGATGGGGGTGGGTCGGGTCTTCCACGTGGTAGCTCATGGGGGTTTCCACGATGTAGGACTGGGACGCGCCTGCGTACCAATTCATCATGAACGAGAGGCTGGGGAGTATGTTCTGGGACCAATCAACGCGCATGAATTGGCGTTCGTACCAGGGCCGGTCCGTATCGTTTTCCTCGATGACGTTCATTTGTTCGCCCGTCCCCGCACTGTATTGGCGTTGAACGTCAAAATGGCTGAGCACTTTGTAGGCCACAATGGGCGCGCCTTGGTATTCCCCGTCGCTCATTTGGGTGGCTTTGTCGGTGCCTTCCACGCGGTCATAGGTGCGAAACGCGATCAACAGGTCCTTCTGCACCTCCCATCGGACACGCTCCAGCTCGGCGGTGTCGCCCACCACCACAAAGTTGGTGGTGTAGGGGACATCAATGACCGTTCGACTCAGATACCATTCGCCTTGGAAGATCTGTTTATCCACGCGGTTGGGTTGGGTCCGATCAATGTCACCCACGACCTGAGCGCATCCGCCTACAAGCGTCACGAGGCTGACCAGCAAGAACAATGTCCGCGTTGTCATCATGGTGCGCATGAAGAGCTCTCCCCTGTGCTGTCATTTGAAGCCAGCCTACACCCGTAGCAGGCGGGGTTGCAATCTCACGCATGCGCGCGGGCGTCAAGCGGGTGCGTGCCCCGTCGCCTGTGCGTGTGCCAACCCTTCGGGTGTGAGGTCGGTGATGACGGCATCAACGCCCCATTGGAAGAGTTCTTCCGTCAGGTGAAAATCGGTGGAGGTCCAGGCGAATACACCATAGCCCAAGCGCTCCTTGACGTGGCGCACACGCTTGTCCGTGAGCATGTCGATGTCGAAACCGATGATGTCCGGTTTGGAGTGACCGTTGAGCATGAGGTGGCGAAGGAGCCAGCGTTTGAAGGCGGCCATCGGCGTGGTCCGAAGTGGCGAGACCAGCTGCACGCGAGAAATGTCCGGGCGCCGTTCACGAACCTGCGCCAGCACCATGGGATTAAAGGACTCAATGACCAGTCGGTTCTCGTCGATGTCGAATCGTTCGAGGACATCGAGGACTCTCTCCACCACCCGCGATGGCTGCGTATGTTCCTTCTTAATCTCGAGCACGAGGGGCGTTTGAACCGCCTCCAAGACATCGTCCAGACGGGCAATAGACTCGTTGAGGACATGGCCCTTGTGCAGGAGGCGCGCGCTCTTAAGTTCCGCCAACGTGGACTCGGCGATCACCAACTCCTTGTCGGCCACGTCGTGGGTCCAGGGGTCGTGGCAGACGACCACCTCGTCATCGGCCGTGAGTCGTACATCAAACTCAACAGGCAATCCGGCTTGGGCGCCGGCGAGCAACGCCGACAGCGAATTTTCCGGCGCGTCGTAGTGTAACCCACGGTGTGCGATGACCCGACCATGAAACGCTTTGGGTAGGCGCCGTTTGGGGTGGCGGTGACGCCCACGTCCAATCCGCAATCCCTTTGCTATCTCCAATGCCACCACGGCCACACCCTTCTCTATTTCACCCCGCCCGAGTTCCCACAATAGTCCCCCGTATTGGGGGTCTCGTCAAACGGAGCATCCCACCGGTTGCTCTGACGCCGTCGCTGGCCAATAATGGACCCATGTCAGAATACGAAGCGCCCCGATCATCGCTCCCACTCAATCCGAACATTCAGGGGTTGGAGCCATCGGCCACCGTCGCGATCAACGATCATTCCAATGCGCTGCGTGCCCAGGGAGCGGACATTTACAAGCTGGGTCTTGGGCAATCACCATTTCCGGTTCCGGAGGTGGTTGCGCAAGCCCTTCGGGACCACGCACATGAGAAGGATTATCTTCCTGCGAGCGGTCTTTGGCCGCTTCGGGAAGCCGTGGCGGATTATCATCGCCGGGTGGATGAAGTCGACCGTGATCCCGACGGTGTGTTGATTGGGCCGGGCTCCAAGGAGTTGATGTATCTTCTCCAACTTTGCTATCGGGCCGAGCTGATCCTTCCCGCTCCCTGCTGGGTCTCGTATGAACCCCAGGCCGTCATCGTGGGGCGGGATGTGCGAACCATGCCCACCCGCTATGAAGACCAATGGCGGCTCACGCCGGATATTTTGGAGGAGACGTGCCGCGCTGAGCTTAATCGACCGCGATTACTCATCCTGAACTATCCGAACAATCCCACGGGCGGTACGTACACAGACGAGCAGCTCAAAGCCCTGGCGAATGTGGCTCGTCGTCACGAGTTGGTGCTTCTCTCGGATGAAATCTATGGCGCTGTGCATCATCAAGGTGCGCATCGTTCGATCGCGAGGCATTACCCGGAAGGCACCATCGTCAGTGGCGGTCTGAGCAAATGGTGTGGTGCGGGTGGATGGCGGCTCGGTTCCTTTCTGTTCCCCGAACCCTTGTATTGGCTTCGGGATGCCATGGCGGCTGTGGCCACCGAGACCTTCACGTCCGTCAGCGCCCCCATTCAGTATGCCGCCATTCGGGCGTTCCAAGGGGGCGCCGAGATCGACACGTACTTGGACGCCTCGCGGCGACTCTTGCGAACGTTGGGTCAGTGGTGCGAGGGCCAACTGCGCGACGCAGGTGCCCGAATCGCGCCAACAGAGGGTGGTTTTTACCTCTTTCCTGACTTCTCGCCCGTCCAATCCCGCATTGTTGCCCGCCACGACATTCGGACGAGTGACAACTTTTGCAGAAAGCTCTTGGACGACACGGGCGTCGCGATCTTAGCGGGCACGTGTTTTGGACGGGCGGCGAACGAGCTGACGATTCGCCTGTCGTACGTAAATTTTGATGGAAGAGCCGCCATTGAGGCCGTCCAAGGCGTGGACGTTGTGGATGATGACTTGTTGCGGACGTTGTGCCCGCGAACCTTGACGGCCATCGAACGTCTCTGTGATTGGGTCGCATGATGTTCTTTGGCTCGGGAAGCTGCCGCGGCGGAAAGGGCTCAAGTTTTGTTCCGAATCGGACGATGGTAGTATGAGATAACTGAGAAGAGCGAGGGGTCATGGGCGGTTCCAGATCCGGTAGCGGCGGCGGCTCAGGCGGCAGCCAACTGGAAAAACGTATTCAAGCGCTGCAAAAAGACAACAAGTCTCTGCGCGAAGAGAAGCGGGTGCTGACCGAGGAGTTTGACCGCTATTCCGATCTGCTCGATGAAGCCAACGACATCATCTACACCCACGATGCGACCGGGCAATTCATTGCTGCCAATGCGGCCGTACAGCGCATCCTTGGCTATTCTCCAGCCGAGATTCAATCGTTGAACATCAAGGACATCTTGCCCTCGGAATCGCTGGCCCGTGCACAGGATAGCATCGCGAAGAAGGTGGCTGGCGCCGAACGCACCCAACCCTATGAGATCGAGGTCTACCGTAAGGATGGCACCGCCATTTGGTTGGAAGTCAACAC
Organism: Myxococcales bacterium; assembly: GCA_963578115.1. GTDB lineage: Bacteria > Myxococcota_A > UBA9042 > CAUZBV01. The sequence goes on along the minus strand of CAUZBV010000377.1, from coordinate 356 downwards.
GCGCGTGATCATGGACAACGGGGAACTGAAAGCGATTCAAGGGATCGCCCGGGACGTGACCGGGCGTCGTGAGATGGATAACATGGTTCGTCATCAAGCCTTTCACGACCCTCTGACCGCGTTGCCCAACCGTCGCCTCTTCTTTGACCGACTCCAGGTGGCCGTCTCCAACGCACGGCGGAATGAAGAGATGGTCGCCGTGTTCTTTCTGGATGTGGACCGTTTCAAGTCTGTGAACGACAGCTTGGGTCACGATGTGGGCGATCTGCTGATTCAGGGCATCGGCAATCGCTTGCAGGCTGCCATGCGCGATTGCGATACCGTATCCCGGTTGGGTGGTGATGAGTTCGCGCTCT
>CAUZBV010000376.1:0-4318 GCA_963578115.1 Myxococcales bacterium | reverse complement strand
TTTTTCGGGGGGGTACGCCCGGAGAGGGCGTCGGTGAGGAAGGTCGCACAGTGAGAAGAGCCGTCGGCGGGAAAACCCGCCGACGGCCCGATGAAAAAGAAGGCGGAGCTTTCTCGTAACTGCAACATCGTTCCGCATTTTTCTGCTCCGTTGTCATGTCAGTGGTGGACCCCGGTGTGATCACTTGGTGAACGAATCCTTGTTCGTCTGAAATATGCTTTTGGACCACCGGCGGTTACAAATTTGTCTGAAATCGGGGTACTGCAGCTCTGACTTCTCAAGTGCAGCAACCCGTCGCCGGACCCCATGAGACGTACACATGTACTTTGGCGCAGTGGATACGTTGAACAATTGCGGTTGCAGTGCACCACGTTCTTGTCGATGTCTTCTACCGCGCAGTATTTGCCCCATGCGTTGGACCGCAGAAAAACCGTATCGCCGCTTTGAATCAAACCGACAGGTGGCATTCCAACCAATTCCGGTGGTCTGCTTCGCCCCCTCGATGGGCGTCGGGGGACAGACGAATGGGGTGTGAGGATCGGGTCGTAAAAGACGTTAGGTGTGGGAACGACGCAGGCTCGTGAGTGCGAGTCGGAGACGGGATTTAACGGTCCCGATGGCGAGCCTGGACTCCTTCGCGATGGTGCTGTGGCTCTTGTCCTCAATGTAGAACTTGTGGAGAACGTCACGTTGCTCTTCGGGCAGCTCACCAATCGACTGTTCCAGTCGACCTTGTACTTCGGCGATCTCGTCCCAAGCGTAGCCGGCCGATTCATTGGCAACCTTCACGGACGGGTCGTCCAGACAGACCGTAGGCCGGCGTTCCCGCCGGAGTCGGTCGATCCGCTTGTTTCGAGCGATGGTGAACACCCATGTGCTCACAGCGGCGCGGTTGGGCTGGTAGGAGCCGGCTTTATGCCAGACAGCGAGCAGGGTTTCCTGGGCCAACTCGTCCGCGGAACCCTCTGGACAGCCCCCGCCCATCAGCCAGCTTTTGATCCGAGGCGCGAAGTGCTCAAAGAGGGTCGAAAACGCGCGCCGGTCTTGTGACGCAGCGATCCGTTCCACCAGGTCGGCGAAGGGCGGGGCAGGCGGTGATTGGGTCATTGTCTCAGAAATGGATTGAGGAGCCGTGCCCAGCCCTCTGTGAAGCGAATAGGGGCGTCCGTAACTGCCAGGCAGATGCAGTCGGCCCCCTCCGCGATGCTGGGTTGATGGGTTATGGATCCATCCAACTCGACAAAGTCGCCGCGGCCAAACTCACCCAAGTGATCGGTATAGGAACCTTCTAGTATGAGGGTCATCTCATAGCCGCGATGGGTGTGGGCAGGCAGTTTGCGTCCGGCGCCCATCTTGAGAAGAAAGGTGTGGAGGGGCGAGCCGGTCATGGGTAACACATACTTGGCGACACCGCCGAGGCCTTTTGACCAGCTCAGCGAGGCCAAATCGGCGCCAAGGTAGTCCGACAAGGGGCTTGGAGCGCTGCTGCCGGCAACGCGAGGCAGCGGAGCCACGGTGGGCGGCGTTTCGCTGCCGTCCAGATTGGCCAGGGTCGCTTCGAGGGCTCCGGGCGACACGGCCGTGGGTTGGATCGTGCTCAGCAGGGCACCGCCTAGGGCTTCCATTTGATCCACGTGAGCCCGGCACTCGGGACAGAGTGCCAGGTGCGTGGCGATGACGAGACTCCCCGGCTCGTGCAGTCCCCCCGCCGAGTATTCGACGAGGCGCTCTTCGTTGGGATGGTGATGAGGCATGCGAGGCATAGAGTACCCTAATCCTTTTGAGTTCCCAAACACAGAGTGGTTCCGACTGCAGAGCCAGAGAGCGTCATGGGGTTCTCCTTACATTGCGGGTGTCAGCACCGCGTCGATGACGTGGATGACCCCGTTGGTGCAAGGAATGTTGGTGATGCTGATGGCGGCACTGTCAACGAAGACCATGCCGTTGTCCAAAGAGACATCGATGTCCTGGCCTTGCACGGTCTCGAGTAGGGTCGTAGCGGCCACTTGGTCTGCGGACACTGTGCCCGCGATCACGTGGTAGGTGAGCACATCTTGCAACGCGGCAGGATTGGCCAAGAGGCCTTCGAGCACACTCTTGGGTAGCTTAGCAAATGCGTCGTTTGTCGGCGCAAATACCGTGAGCGCTGCGCTTCCATTGAGCGTTTGGAAGAGCCCCGCCACACTCACGGCGGTGGTCAATGTGCTGAACTTGCCGGACTGGGAAACCAGCGTGGCGGCGATGGTGTGCGGCTGGGTCAGCACCGTGTCGATGACGTGGATGACACCGTTTGCCGTCTCGATGTCCGCGACAACAACCAGCGCATCATTGATGGTGACGTCACCGTTTTGCAGTTGCACTCGGACGTCGTTTCCATTGAGTGTGGGAACGAGCGACGAACCGTTGATTTGTTCGGACGTCAAGGCGCCATCGGCCACGTGATAGAGCAACAGTTTTCTCAGCGCATCCGTGTCGGCGAGCAGCGCTTCGAGGGTTCCCTCAGGCAGGGCGGCGAAAGCCGCATCCGTGGGTGCGAACACCGTCAGATGCTGGGAAAGATCCGACAATGTGTCGGTCAAGCCAGCCGTATCAACAGCGGCCAAGAGGGTGGAGAAGTCACCCACTTCCATGGCGACGTCCACGAGGGTGGCCGGTGGGGGTGGCATGAGCACCGCGTCGATGACATGAATGACACCGTTGGACGCTTGGATGTCGGCAAGAGTGACCATGGCGTCGTTGATTATCAGCGAGCTGCCAAAGACTGTGATGTCGACGTCCTCGCCCTGGAGCGTTGTGATGGTGTCCATGGTTACGATGTCGCCGGATCCCAGCGAGCCTGAGGCCACGTGGTAGGTCAGGATGTTGGCCAGGGCTTGCGGGTCTTGGAGCAAGCCGGCCAAGACATTGCTGGGCAGCGCGTCAAAAGCGCTGTCGGTGGGTGCGAAGACCGTGAATGGTCCTGCGCTCGACAGGGTGTCTGTCAACCCAGCGGCGTTGATGGCCGTCAGCAGGGTCTCGAACCCGCCCGCCTCGGCGGCGATCTCAAGGATGTTGCCTTGTTCGGGCGGCGTAAGCACCGCGTCGATCACGTGGATCACACCGTTCGAGGCTTGAATATCGACCACCTGAATCAACGCGTCGTTGATGAACACGTTGTCTCCAAAGACGCCCACTTCAACCGATGCCCCTTGGAGGGTCGGGAGTGTGGAAGCGGCGGTGACATCGTTGGCTTGGAGAGCGCCGTTGATGACGTGGAATTGCAAGACCTCGGCCAGCGCATCGGGCTGGGCCAACAAGTCGGTGAGCAGTCCTGCAGGCAGCACAGCAAACGCCGCGTTGGTGGGTGCGAAGACCGTAAATGGGCCGCCCCTTGACAGAGTGCCGACCAAACCGGCGACCTGGATGGCCTGGACCAATGTGCTCAAATCGCTATTCGAGGAGGCGATGTCCACGATGGTGTTTCCCGACGGTGTGACCGGCGGTGTGCCAGGCATCAACACGTCTTCGACGCCGTGAACGATTCCATTGGAGGCAGTGAGATCCGCGTGGGTGACCAACGATCCGTTGATACGGATGGTATGGTCATCGGCTTCGATCATCAGCATTTCGCCGGTGAGCGTGACCAAATGGGTGTGTTGTGCCAATGCAGCAGCGGTCAGTTGGCCGTGCACGACATGGTATTTGAGCACTTGCGCTAAGGCACCCTCTTCGGCAGCCAGGGACGCCAGGGTTTCGCTGTCCAACGCGGCAAACGCGTCGTTGCTCGGAGCAAAGACCGTAAAGGGTCCTTTTCCATTCAATAAGGAGATCAGGCCTTCTTGGTGAACGAGGGTGGTGAATGTCTCAAGCTCTTGGCTTGCCTTCACCACATCCACAACGGTCCCTTGGACACCGGGCTTGCCCGACTTGTCGTTGACGACCGTTGTACAAGCGACCAGGTTCAACATCAGCACAACTACAATCCAGCTGTATTTTGTTTTCATCCGCATTTTTTCTCTCCGATTCAGTTCCATTAATGAGTCGTTGCAGGTCCGAAAACCTGCATCACGCACTCTTCTTCGCAGGCGGGACTAATTTGGATCACCCGGAGGAGAATTTTTCTAGAAAGTACGGCCGATACGGGGTTTTGTGGGCGCTGAACGGGGCGGGAAAAAAGAGCGCGTTAATGGGTCGCTGGGCGATAGGCGGGCAGGCTACAAGGAGAGCGTCAATGGTCCCGGCGCCATTCTCGTTGGTGATGACGTTTCTGTCCCACGTTTCCGATTGCGGTTGCATGACGTGGTCGTCGGAATCTCCGGCAGCGAAGTACTTGTTCCAC
>CAUZBV010000375.1:0-4335 GCA_963578115.1 Myxococcales bacterium | reverse complement strand
AAATGAAGGGCCCCAAATTCACCATCATCCCGGCCGCGTCGAGCCCAAAGGGTTCGATCAAAGGCCGATCACCGCCGCCGCATTCGGTGAACCACTCGGGAACGGAGATCCAGTTGGCTTTCTGGAAGTTCCACCATTGTTGTCCGGCGTAGTCACCGCCTTGGGTGGGATCGCAGTATTCGGGGATGGTGTAAAACGACTCCCATGGTGTTATGCCGCCCAGACAGAAGATCTCCAGCATCGCCTCGGGCGTTTTGTTTCCAGGGAGAAGAACGGAGGAACGGTATTCCGGCGGCACCTGACCCCACGCACCCACACCAAGATCGCCGGGCATGGAGATTCCAGTGCCCTTGCCGCACCCGAGCCCCGTGGCGCCCATCAGGGCGGCGCCCGAACTCAGCTTCATGAATTTCCGTCGATCCACGGCCCCTCATCTATTGGCGCCTCTCGACACGGGGTCGTAGCGCCTGCAAATACCCTTTCAAAGCTCGATTGAAGGATATGGATTGGGGCGATGCCCTGTCAAGAACGCGACCCGCATCGAAGGGCGCAGCCGGCCCCCCCACAGACTCAGGAGAAAGAACGAAGTTTTTCATGCGATCTGATAGGGTTCCGGCCAAGCAAGGAGTTCTCCATGAAGCGACTCACAGTTTCCGGAACCCTCATCGCCGCGTTGACCTTCTCCACGCTCGCCGGCGCGATGATCAGCCGGGGGCCGTATCTGCAGCAGGGCACGCCCAACGCCATGACCATTGTCTGGCGAACCCTCTTGACATCCTCCAGCACGGTCCATTACGGCACGAGCGCCGATGCCCTCACCGAGAGCCAAAGCGTGGCCAAGAGCGTCACGCAGCACGAGGTCCGGCTCGAGGGACTGGCCCCCAACACACGCTATTTCTATGCCGTGGTCGACACGGACAACACCCAAGTCACAGGACCTGGATACTTTTTTGAGACCGCGCCCGTGGTGGGGTCGACGGACAAGCGGCGCATTTGGGTTGTGGGCGATTCGGGAACCGGCGGCTCCAAGCAGGCGGCGGTTCGAGACGCCATGCTCTGGGTCACCGGCGCCACACGGCCGGACATCTACCTACACATGGGCGACATGGCGTACGGGAGCGGCACCGAAACGCAGTTTCAGTTCAATTTCTTCGGCATGTACGACGCCATCCTGCGCAACACGGTTTGCTGGCCCACCATGGGCAATCACGAAGGCAAGTCCTCCGACTCGGACACCCAAGAAGGGCCTTACTACGACGCGTACGTGCTGCCCACCAACGCCGAGGCCGGCGGCTTGGCGTCCGGAACAGAAGCTTATTACTCCTTCGACTACGCCAACATCCACTTTGTTGTGCTCGATTCCCACGACTCCGATCGGTCCGTAGGTGGAGCCATGCTGACCTGGATGGCATCGGACTTGGCCGCGACCGACCAGGACTGGATCATCGCCTATTGGCACCACCCGCCCTACACCAAGGGAAGCCACGATTCGGACAAAGAGGGCCAACTCATCCAAATGCGAGAGAACGCCCTACCCCTCTTGGAGGCGGCCGGCGTGGACTTGGTGTTGGGGGGGCATTCCCACATTTACGAGCGCTCCTATCTCATCGACGGGGCCTACGACACGCCCACGACCGCAGCAGGCAAGATCGTCGACAACGGAGACGGCGATCCCCAAGGCGACGGACCCTACACCAAGACAAGCGCCGGCAATGAGGGCACCGTGTATGTGGTGGCCGGTCACGGCGGCACCGGGGTCAGTCAAAAAGGTACCCATCCGATCATGGCTGTTACGGAAAAGGCGAACGGCTCGTGCATCATCGACGTCCACGGCAAGACGCTGACGCTGCAGAACATCCGCAGCGACAATCAGGTCACCGACACCTTCAGCCTCATGAAAGGCGACGGACTCTTGGTCACGGCGCCAAACGGGGGGGAATCCTTCGTCACCAACGACGCGGTCACCATCACCTGGATCACCGTCGGATCGATCCCCACCGTTTCAGTGCACCTGTCCTACGACGGCGGACTCAACTGGCTCACACTCGCCGGGGAGATGGTCAACACGGGCAGCTACGCGTGGGTGGTGCCCCCGGTTATCACCAATCAAACCCTGATCCGAGTACAGAGTCCGGACGGTCAATTCATGGACGAGAGCGACGGCACATTCGGGATCAACAACCCCGAACCCTACGACGTCATCCCATGGAACGACGTGTGGCGCTACCTTGACGAAGGGCCGGATCAGGGAGACGCCTGGCTCGCGGTCGACTTTGATGACAGCAGTTGGAAAGAAGGCGCGGGGCAATTGGGCTACGGGGACAACGACGAGAGCACCGTACTGGCCGACAAAGATCCCAACGTCCCTTCGGTCTATTTCAGAAACACCTTCGCGCTGGATTTGGACGTCAGCGACGCCACCGTCAAGGTCCTTCACGACGACGGGGTCGCGGTGTGGATCAACGGGCAACTGGTGATCCAAGAACAAATGATCAACGGCGTTTCGTACGCGGTCTATAGTGGTTCGGCCTCAGACAACACGGTCACCACCCAAGCGCTGGGGCCCAACAATCCCCTCCACAAGGGACAGAACGTCGTCTCCGTGATGGTAAAACAAAAGAGTGAGTCTTCGTCTGATCTCTCCTTTGATCTCCAATTGAACATCACTCCCGAGCCGCCGCCGCCGCCGGCCGAGCCCGAACCGATTCCGGAACCAGTGGCAGACATCAGCCCGGAGGCCACCGTGGTCGAAGTCATCGACGACGCCGGACCCATGAACCCGGAATCCGATGACATCCCAAGCCACAGCGAGGTAATTATTGGACCGGACCCGGAACCTGCCCCTGTCAGCGGGAAAAAGTCGGGTGGCTGTCAGTCCGTTGGGACCGGCCAGAGCGGCGGAATACCCTGGCCCCCCTTCCTGTTGTTTGTGTTGCTTGCGGTGCGGCTCTTTCGGAGCCACAGTTCGGCCCCCACACGGAGAACACCATAAACCGATCCCATCCCATTCTTGCAGGTCTAGTCACGACCCTGCTCGCCTCCGCGTGTGCCCACACGGTGCCGAACGAGATGGTAAACGCTGGCGAAGTCGTGGAAAGCGAGAGCAAAGCGGCCGAGGAGAAAGCAGCCAAGGCTCAAGCGGCCAACGAGAAGGCAGCCAAAGCTCAAGCAACCAAGGAGAAGGCAGCGGCCAAGGAGATGGCGGCCAAGGAGATGGCGGCCAAGGAGATGGCGGCCAAGGAGATGGCGGCCAAGGCTCAAACGGCCAAGGAGAAGGCGGCCAAGGAGACGGCAAAAGCGGCAAAAGCAAAGGCAGCCAAGGAGAAGGCAAGAGCGGCCAAAGCAAAGGCGGCTCCCAGGCCAACAATCACCCATGCCTCTACGTACAGCGTCACAATCAGAAGAACCACCATTGCGGTGAACGCCCAAAGGGCTGTTCAGATTCGTGTCGATGCAAAGAATGGCTACAAGGTGAACCTCGAATATCCCCATAGTTTATCCCTGAATACGACCGCTACGGCGCTCACACTGGGGAAGACTCGTTGGACGAAAAAAGACGCCCGTTATCAAGGCGACAAAGCACTTTCCTTTGGCGTACCGGTGAGGGCCAGTATGCCGGGGAGGTATCCGGTAACAGGAAAGATCAAGTTCAGCGTCTGCAATGCAGATGCCTGCCTGCTTAGGTCGAAAACGCTATCCTTCCAGGTCACAGCGACCGCCAAGTAAACCAAAAGGGTCTCAACGAGGCCATCGGTGTTGAGGACGATATCAAGCGACTCTTCCTGACGAAGTTTCGTTGGCAGTGGCGACGTCTTCCTGTGTGGCCGCCCAAGACCTATTGGAACCAACTGGGGCTCATTGAAGTCGGCCATGAGAACGTCGTCTGTGTGCCAGTGAGGACATCCGTGATCTGCAAATGCGGGTGAACTCGGTTCTGCCCGACCGGCGTCGGCAGCGCTCGGTGTCGGTGATGGAGGCTGAGTGACTGGAGGGAGGTTGATCACGAACGCACAAAAAAGAAAACCGGCCGAAACAACCCACATGCGTTGGGGTCATTTCGGCCGGTCGGTGCGAAGGCTGGGAAAGCCTATGACCGTTTAAGGAAGCCAGGTGGGGACACTCTTCATGCCCATAAAGTCGACCTTGGTCGTCGTTCCGAGAACCACGTCCACGACCTCCGTATAATAGGAACCTTTGCTCGACTTGACGGTGGAGAAACACTGCCCCGTCTTGTCGAATTTGGGCAGGAAGTTGGTCGGGTCCGATCCGATGCCGACCGGGTTCAAGATGAAGGTGTTTCCGGAGCGCGGGTGAATCACCTGAACAGAGGGCCCG
>CAUZBV010000374.1:0-4345 GCA_963578115.1 Myxococcales bacterium | reverse complement strand
GATGTATTTCGATTACGAAGGCTCCAATCCCGAATTGGCCCAGCTTCGAAAGGGTTTGGCGCAAATGCTGATCGCCGACCTCGCCGGGCAAGCGCGCTTTCAGGTGGTCGAGCGCGGCAAATTGGAAGCCCTCCTGAGCGAGCTGAAGCTGAGTGGAACATCGAAGATCGACCGCGCCAGCGCCCTGCGCATGGGCCGGATGCTCGCCGCCCGCTACATGGTCTTTGGCTCCATCATGGACATTCAGGGCACCCTGATGCTGCAAGCGCGGGTGGTGGAGGTGGAGACGACCCAGACCATTCGGGGCATTCGCCATCAGGGGCCGGCGGCGACCTTCTTCCCCACCTATGAGGGGTTTCAGACGGACCTCAAAGCCGCGTTGATCCAGCAACTCCCCGCCCTCAGTCAAGGGCCGGGGCGCAAAGGGAAAAAGCGGGCGCGACCCACGAAGTTGTCAGCGCGGACCGTGGCCAGGCTGGGCACGGCGCTCGACGCCAGCGACCGGGGTGACGCCAAAACGGCCCGGACCACGCTCGAGGGGATCATCGCAGAGAACCCGTGTTTTCTCTTGGCCAAGACCGAGCTGAAGAAGTTGGGTCGATAGGCGGCCAGGAGCTTCCTGATGTTTGGATGGCTAACACACCGGAACAGGGTCCAATGCATTCACCCGGGGCTCACTTGTATTCCCACGTGATATTGGGGCTCCCCTCTAGATACCCAGTCAGGTCGGGCTTGAAATACTCCGCATTCTGGGAGACAAAATTTGACGGGTCTCCCCCGTACTGGAACCACTCTGGCCGATAGAGTTGACCCTCTTCTCCACTAAGGTGGAAGCTATCGCCTTCTGTTCCCGACATGACCTGCGGCAGGCTTGACAGCGCTTTGAACATGGCGAGAGTGATGACCTCTAATGGGCCGTCTTTCCGCATAAGAACACACTGGTCAACGGCTTTCACCTGTGCGGAAAGAAAGATGGCGTAGTAGCTACTATAATCATTAGAAGTAGTGGAGTCAGTAACCACGGAATGCCCAATATTACCGGTTCGGTTGTTGATGTGTTTTGGCTCGACCCGGGCATCCTGAGACACAATATGCCGGACTCCATTCATTCGAACTACTTGGTCGCCGTCTCCTATCCGAGCGTCTCCGTCGGCCCACTCCTGGGACATTTCGTCAAAAACAGCCCGTTCATCGGAGCCCTCTTGGAGTGCCAGGGCCCCACCGGCCGCTACGGCATTGGCTAGTGCTTCGCATTCACGTGCACGAACCAATTGCCCGTCCAACGCGTTCTTCATGGTTCCTGCGGACTTCTTCACTTGCTTGATGAATTCCGGTGTGTAGCGGTATTTCGGGGGGCAATTCGGGGACGCGCCAATGGATTCTTGTATGCTCGACAACCTGATTCCCACCTCTTGCGCCTTTTCGGCCGAAATCGTTGCGGTCAACTCAGTTACCTGCACATTGGTGTCGGCCAAGTCCACATTGATGCGTTGTACATGTTCTTGGACTGTGTTGACCAGTTGAACCAGTCCCACTTTGGCTGCGTCGGGGCTATCACTTGTAAGCCCTTCGGCGACCTGCTTAATACCGTTCCCGCTGCCAACAGCACCCGTTACAACGGCCAATGGATTTTTGAGGATAATCCCAACAGCCATAGTGGCTAGGCCGCCTATCAATTTCTGAACTCCGCCAAAGAGATTGGAGATCCGGGAAAATATCCCCTTATGACCTTGTTTCTTTATCACCTCCAGTAACTGCTTTTTGTCCCCCTTAAATTCCGCCTGCTCTAAAGCGCTGGCACCGACGGTTCGAATCAACAGATTCAAGGTTCCTGACATGTTTTCAAGGTACTTGTTGAGCGCCTCAATCGAATTGTGAGAAAAGCTGAGGTAATCATTGATAATTCTTACGCTGTGCAGTGCATCTGTATCTTTGCAGCGTTCGCCTTGGTCGTCTGCGCCAGGCTTTTCCTGTCGCTGGACGCCGGAACTCGCAGACCCTCCCGACATCGTATCCAATAACCCCTCTGCGCTCTTGCCCTGGACCACCAAGTCGGCCACCGCGTCGGCGTGTTGTTCATACTGGTCCCCGGCAGCGCCCACGCCGCCTTTGAGGCTGACGCCGGCGCGCTGCTGCACAATGTGGGCCGCTTCGTGGGCGGCCGTGTGGAGCGTCGGGCTCCCTTTGAACGCCACGCTGTCGCCGCTGGCGTAGGCTTCGGCGCCCATGGACTCACACGCGCCTTTGGCGTTGCCGCCCTGATAGGCTTGGATGGAGGAGATGTCGTGTTTTCCAAACGCGTCTTGGATCTGGTCCGCGTAGGGCAGGGTGCCGCCGGCGCCTTTCACGCCCTCGGCTGCGGCTTGCTGCACACCTTCTGTGCCGCCGGGCCCCTTTTGCTGCACCGGGCGCAAGGCCGCGCATTGCTCGTCGTAGCTCAGGCCCCGTAGGCTCTCTTTGAGTTGCAGACGGCTGTCGCGTCGACGACTGGGCGTGGTGGACTGGGATTGGCGACGTTTTTGAACGGGTTGTGCACAAGCAACTTTCATCGTGGGACTCCCTTCCGCAACAGCTTTCTTCACTTCAACGGGGGCCCTGACAGGCCGAATTCACTTCGCCCTTATGTAGACGTGTGAGATGCGGAAATGATCTAAGCTTGCAGGGTGTCATTGGGGAGGCCCAGGCGGCCGAGACTTGAGTGATTGAAGGGCACTTGAAAGTTGGTGCGGATCCCCGCAGCATGGTGGCCAAAGGAGATGTGCGTATGCGATGGTTTTCGTCCCGAGGATGGGTGGTCTTGGTCGCCCTGGTGTTTGCCCTGTTCTCGTGTTCGGACTCGGGGGATTCCCCGCCCGTCGAGGACACCAGCCAGCCGCCCGTCGACACGGCGCCACCCCCGGTCGACACGGCCCCACCCCCGGCAGACACAGCGCCATCACCAGTCGACACAGCGCCTCCTCCCGAGGACACGACCTCATCGGAGCCAGCGCCGGTTCAATCCAAGGCGACCTACGAGGTTAAGGTCACGCCCAAGGTGGTGTACGCCCAGGGACTCACCCACAGTGGATGGGGCGCAGACGACGGCGTACCCATGGATCTCATTTTGGATGTCTATGAACCCATCGGCGCACCCGCGACGGACAAGCCCGTGCTCTTCATCGTCCATGGGGGCGGATTCAAGAGCGGCTCGCCCACGCAAGGCCAATTGGTCCAATGGGCCAATTTTTTTACTGCCCGTGGCTTCGTGTGCTTCTCCATTGATTACCGGGTGGCCAAATTCTACGGTACCATTCCGGCCAACTGGCCCACGGATCCGGAAGAGGTTCAGCCGGGCATGAGCCTGGACCAGTTGAATGCGCTTTACACGTCCGGACGGGATGCCAAGGCGGCCCTTCGCTGGGTTCGGGCCCATGCCGACGACTACGGAATTCATAAGGAAGCCATCGCGGCCATGGGGGGCTCAGCCGGCGCGTTCCTGGTCTTGATGTTGGGCGTGTCCGACGAGGCGGATTATGGGACCGAGCTCACCGAAGCTGAGGATCCCACCCTCAGCGGATTGCACATGGACGAGTCGGCCAAAGTGGGGGCAGTCGTCGACCTGTGGGGCGGCACGGGCTTGTTGGATGCCCTGGAAGTGTTGGACGGAAAGGACCGATTCGACGCGACCGACGCGCCCATTGCCATCATCCATGGCACACAAGACGAGGCGGTGCCCTTTGAAGAGGCCGAACAGATCAAGGCCAAGTACGATGCCACGGGCGTTCCGTACACTTATAATCCATTGGACGCGGGTCACGGCGCCTGGGGGGAGAAGATCGATGGGAAGAAACTGCACGAGTACGGATTTGGGTTTGTGGTGGAACACCTGGCGCTGACCGAGATCCCTTGACGGTGGTTGTCACAAATGGGCTGGAAAAAGTGCAAGAAACCGGGTAGGAACCATCACTCATGAGTGAGTACGAGCCCCAGCCTTTCGAGCTGCGATACGTGACGCCGGCCGCGTGGACCGACGCGGTGCTTCGGAATGTGGATGCCTTCCTGTCGGACCACGCCCACGCCGAGCGAAAGGTGTCTGCCGCTGCCTTGGCCTTGGCGACCCAAAACCCACGGCGTCCGGAATTGGTGGAAGCGATGATCGAGCTGGCCCGCGAGGAGCTGGGGCACTTCAAGCAGGTCTATCAACTCATCATACGGCGGGGGAAACAGCTGGTCTATGACGTTCCGGATCCCTACATGAGACCCCTGCAGGCATTCGCCAAGAATCCCCGGCAGCAGGATTTCCTCTTGGATCGACTGGTGTTGTATTCCGTGGTCGAGGCGCGCGGTTGTGAGCGTTTCGAACGAC
>CAUZBV010000373.1:0-4349 GCA_963578115.1 Myxococcales bacterium | reverse complement strand
GCAGCAGAATCAGCAACAGCAACAGCAACACCGGACCCGGAGCCCGTCCCCGACCCGGCAGCAGCGGCAGCAGCGGCAGCAGCGGCAGCAATTGGACCAGGCGATGAGACAATCCCTTCCCGTTTTGGGGCGGCGGAGTGCCCACCTGTCATCGGGATGAAGGCGGTGTCTCAGCCGCCCCAAAACCGGAGGTTCCCCATGCACAATCGCTTTAAAGTCCAAGATGTTGCCGAGCAGCAAGCAGCAGCAGCAGCAATTGGACCAGGCGATGATGCAACCCCTTCCCGTTTTGGCCGACTGAGTCACCACCTCTCACCGGGGTGAAGGCGGTGTCTCAGCCGCCCCAAAACCGGAGGTTCCCCATGCACAATCGCTTTAAAGTCCAAGATGTTGCCGAGCAGGCCGCTGCCTGTGTGTTCCGGGCGGCCGGAAAGTTCCCTGCGTTGTACCGGTCGCTGGGTGACCAGGCGCTCCGGGCCGCAACCAGTGTCCCACTCAATATCGCGGAGGCGCGTGGCAGACTGGGCAAGGACCGCGCTTATCACTTCCGCGTCGCCTTCGGCTCCGCCCGTGAAGTCGAGTCGGCGCTCGTGTTGTTGGCCGCAATACCCAGCCCCGAGTCCGCTGAAATTGCGCGAGCCCGGGCGCTGTTTGACGAGGTGCGCGCCATGTTGTGGCGCATTCTTCACCCGCGTTAGGGCCCGGCAGCAGCAACTGCAGCACCGGACCCGGAACCCGACCCGGTCCCGGCAGCAGCAACAGCATCAGCAACACCGGACGCCGTCCCGGACCCCGACCCAGCGAAGCAGGACCCGGACCCGGATACAGCAGCAACAGCAACAGCGTACCCGGTCTTGGTCCCGGCAGCAGCAACAGCAACAGCAGCAGCAGCAGAGGACCCCGACAGTTCTCGCCGCTGGTAGTCCGTGTTCCCTAATCCCGGGGTGGGTTTTCAAGAGCACATTGGAGTCAATGGCAGGATGGGACCTGTGATGGCAAGGCATTGGGACGATGGCGTAGCACCGCTACGTCGAGGAGCAATAACGAAGTCAGCGCATGTCACAGGCTGTCAGTGGCCCAATGCGCTCGCAGAAAACCCGCCCCCTAGACTCCATCGAGCATCCCGCACGCCGCTTCGATGTCCCGGCCTTTGGGCTCGCGGATGTTGGTCTGGATCCCCGCTTTGTGCAGCTTGTCGAGGAAGTAGGCCACCCGCTCTTCGGTGGGTGAGACGAAGCGGGATCCGGGATAGGGGTTGAAGGGGATCAGGTTGATCTTGGCCCGAATGCCGTGCAGCAGCTGGGGCAATCGCTTGGCGTCTTCGTCGGTGTCGTTCACCCCACCCAACATGACGTACTCCACAAAGATGCGCCGTCGAGGCGCCATAGGAAAGTCGCGCAATGCCTGCAGCAGTTGGGCCAAGTTGTACTTGCGGTTGATGGGCATCAATTTGGAGCGCAGCTCGTCGGTAGTGGCGTTGAGGCTGACCGCCAGGTTGATGGGCACGCTCTCGGCCAACAAGGGGATCTTGGGCACCAAACCCACGGTGCTCACGGTGATGCGGCGCTGGCCAAAGGCGGCGCCTTTCTGATCCAACAAGATCCGAAGCGCGGGGATCAGGTTGTCCAGATTGTCCAGCGGCTCGCCCATGCCCATGAACACCAGGTTGTTCACCTGCATGTCCTCTTTGGCCATCAAGGAACGTGCGTGGTAGATCTGGTCCACGATCTCCGAGGAGGTCAGATTCTTTCGAACGCTCATCTCGGCCGTGGCGCAGAAATCGCAGCCCATTTTGCAGCCAATCTGGCTCGACACGCATTGGGTCCAACGGCCGGAACCCATGGGAATGATCACGCTCTCCAAACGATCGCCGGCGGCGGTGCGCAACAACATCTTTCGCGTGCCGTCTTTGCTGCGCATCACATCATCCAGCTGCAAGCCACCCAGCGTAACCTGCTCCGGATCGCGCAAGTCTTTGGGCACATTGGACATGGCCTCAAAGTCCCGAGCGCCGCGGGCATGCATCCACTCAAAGAGTTGGGTGGCACGGTAGGGTTTATGACCCTTTTGGCCCAAAAAGTCGGTCAACGCCTCGCGATCGAGGCCTTTGATGTCCACTGGTGTAATCGCACTCACGAGTGCGGGAATACCATGATTTCAATCAATTGCAATGGAAATCCAAGACCGATACGCGCTCATGAGCGGTCGGAAACGAAGGGAAGTTGGCCCACCGCCGGATTTCCAGTATTCTCACATCAACCGTCTGGGACGGGAGTACCCATGCACCGACGTAACGCACTGCTCATCCAAATTCGTGAAAAATCCGATCCCTCAGCGGCCCATGAGCAGCAGTGTCTCCAACGCCGCCTCAACGACCACCCCATCGATTGGGTCGTTCGCAACGCGTTGAGCGAGACGCCTGCCGAGGAATGGTTGTCAGGCATCGACCTGGTGATCATCGGCGGCTCGGGCTACCACAGCATGGTCGAGCACCGTCACGACCCGTGGGTACCGCCGCTACGCCATCTACTCGACCACATCTTGAATCGAAGATTGCCGGGTATGGGTCTGTGCTTCGGCCACCAACTGGTCGCCCATCACCTGGGCGCGTCCGTAACTGACGACCCCCACTGCACAGAGATTGGCACGGTGACCTTGGAGCTCACACCCGCGGGCAACCAAGACACACTCTTCAAACCCCTTGGTGCTTCCTTTCGTGCCCAGTCGGGCCATTCGGATCACGTGGTGGAGACCCCCGATGGTGTGGATCTCTTGGTGGAAAACGATCTCGTCCGGAATCAAGCCTTTGTCATTCGGGGAACACGCTTTTACACCACTCAATTTCACCCTGAGCTCACGGGCATCGAAGCCCGACAGCGCTACGAAACCGTGCGCGAAGGACTGGCCAAAACCAGCGACGAAGCCCTGCCTGAAGCCGCAGCCCTGTTCAAGACAGACCAAGATGATACCATCGGCCTCATGGGAGAGTTTGTCAGACTGCTCGCAACGGAGGAGTAGGATGAGTCGGTGGATACGGTGCATTCTTGGGCTCAGCGTTGCGTTCTGCTTGGGATGCGGCACGCGAACCTTCGTCATCTACCACACCTCCGATGTGCATGGACACATTGCGAAACGACCGGCCGCTTGGCACAAACCCAACCCGAAACGACTGGTGGGCGGTTACGCGGCCATGGCCCAGCTGGTCGCACAAGAGACGGAAGAAGCCATCCTCTTGGACTCGGGCGACATCTTTCAAGGCACGCCGGAGGGGACACTCACTCAAGGGGAAGCGTCCATCGCGCTGATGAATCAGCTGGGCTATTCGGCGATGGCTGTGGGCAACCACGAATATGACCTGGGCGAAGCGGTGATTCGTACCCTGGCCAACCAGGCACAATTCCCATTCTTGGCCGCCAACATCACTCGAAAAGCCGACGGGAAACCCGTGTCTTACGCCAAGCCGACCCACGTCATGACCGTCAACGGCATTCGCGTGGGCATCGTGGGCATAGCCACCCACCAAACGGCCACAGCGACCATGCCCAAGAACGTGGCGCATCTACACTTTGGCGACGAAGTCAGCGCCGCTGCCCATCATGCCAAAGCACTCCGCGCCGACGGAGCGCAGGTCATCATCGCTCTCACTCATTGTGGCGCAGCCCCCTCTTATGCAAGAAAGTGGATCTCCCCAGATGCGTTCCAACCCACCCTGCAAGACCTTCAGTATGTCGGTGACATCGCCATCGCCCGCGGTGCCGACGTGGACATGGTTCTCGGCGGGCACACCCACACCGGTCTGGATCGACCGTGGGTCGATCCAGTCAGCGGTGTCCCCATCGCACAGAGTTACGAGAACCTCATCGCTGTGAACCGAATCGAGATCACGGTAGACACCGCATCGGGCAGGGTGCAACGGATCGACGGCCAGTTAATGACCTTGTGGATCGACCAGACGGGCGAATCCAAGCCTGTGTTGACCACCGTCGCCCGGTACCGAGATCAAGTGAACACCATCGTGGGAAAGAGGTTGGGCACGGCCACCAACGACATCGGGCGAGACGTCGGCGGCCACGACTCCGCGTTGGGCAACTGGATGACCGACATCATGCGCGCGGCCGGCAGGGCCGATGTCGCCATCCAGAACACCCATGGCATTCGCGACGATTTGCGGGCTGGACCGGTCACGTTACGCGATCTCTTTCGGATCATGCCCTTTGACAACACCTTGGTAATCGTCACCCTGACCGGACGCGACTTGGCGCAGCTCATTCGCTCCAATTTCGACGCCAAACGGACGTCGATTCAACTCTCCGGGGTCCAGGTGCACTACCAGACGGATCCACAGGGGA
>CAUZBV010000372.1:0-4358 GCA_963578115.1 Myxococcales bacterium | reverse complement strand
TGCTCGAGAAAGCCTATGGGAAGAACGATGCGCGGGTCGAGCGGGCGAAGACCAAGGCCGCCAATCGGTACGTGGCCAAAGCTCGCTCCATCCTTGTGGGTGTGGGCCCATTGGAGCTGGATGATAGTGGAAAACTGGTGGGTAGCCGGGAGGTGTTGGAGGGACTCAAAGCGGCGCTTGCGTTGGAAGAGCAGGCGTATGGGAAAGACGACCCTCGGGTGGCCGATACGTTGCGGCGCCTTGGTGACACCTGCGCTGTGGCGGGGGATCGGTGGGCGCTGAAGATCTACCAGCGCTTGCTCGTTTTAAAGACCCAGGAGTTTGGGGAAGGCGATGCGCGTTTGGCGCCCTATGCCGGGCGTGTGGATGATCCAATGGCCAAACGAAAGGTCCTGCTCCTCGCCAAAGCGGCGTCGTTGAAAAAGCAGGCCGAGGAAATCGACGTCCGGTCGGTGGGCCCGGATGGGTATTGGAAGGCGTTCCGGATACTAAGCAAGGCGCTTCGGCTCGAAGAGGAAGCCTACGGCAAAGACAGCATCCACTTGGTGGACATGCTGGACCGCATCGCCGACAACCGAATGTTGGCAGAGAGACGGGGCTTCGTAGGCAAGAAGCGTCTTCTCGATCGAATCTTGACCATTCAAGAAAGTGCCCTGGAACCGGACAGCCCACGCCTCAAGCGAACACAGAGTCTAGTACGCGCCGTGGATCTGGAAATCCAAGCGGATACGTTCGCTGGGTCCAAGAATCTGGGTGCTAAGCGTCAGGGATTGGCTCTCTTGAAGGAGGTACTCGCCCTCCGAGAGAAGGTGTATGGCTCCAACGATCCCCGTATCGCCTACTTGGTTGAGCGGATCGCGAAGGAGCATGGTTCGTTGGACGATGATCGCAACAAAGCGCGTTGGTTTGGGCGCTTCTTGTCGATTCAAGAGGGCGTCTTTGGTTCCGACAGTGTGCACGTGCTCGGCCACATCACCCTGTTGGCCCATCACTTCTTGATGCTCGATTTTTCCAGGGCGGAACCTTTGCATGATCGCTCCCTTCGGATATTAAAAAAGGCCTATGAGCGAAGGGATCCCTTGGCGTATGCCGATGTCTTGGTGTTTCAGGGCGTCTATGTCTATCTGAAGCAACGTCGCTACGGCAAAGCCGAGACCCTCTTGTTGCAGGCCAAGCAATTGCATGAGCAGAGCGCTCTCCCGGGGGACGCCCGGATCGGAAGGTTTTCCCAGGGAAAATACAGCGCTCCTGGGAAGTATTCGAAGACAAAAAACGACTCGATGGTGAAGGTCTTGGATGGACTGCAGCTATTGTATTGGCAGCGGGGCCAACGGGCACGGGCGACGGCGATCCGCAAAACCATCTTGACCCACCTAGAAACCGTGCACGGAGCGCGGTCAGAGGTGTTGGCGCGGCAATTGACTTTCTACGCAAACACCGAGCGACGGCGAGACAACGGATCGTTGGGCGAAGCGTGGGAGCGCCGTGCGCTTGGGATTTTCCAGTATCATTTGGGAGAAAAAGAGAAGGCGCTGGGCAAGGACGATCTCGCGTTGAGGATGGCCATCGAAAATGTTGGACAGTCCCATCGCAACCTGGGGGACGTAGAGAAGGCCCAGACCTTCTTTGAGCGCGCGTACCATCTGGATGAAGCGCGTAGTGCGACGACGCTGGCCAACTTCTTCTTCTATTCGGGGCAATATGCGCGGGCCATTCCACTCTTGGAGGGGATCTACAAGGATGTCACGGAGCAAGCGGGTGTCGCCATGCCCGGGCAAGGCTCATTGCTTGCCAAAGCCTATGCGGAAACGGGTCGCTATGACCCGGCGGAAACGCTCTTCCGAGGAGGCCTTGCGGCCGCCCAGGCGCAATATGGCAAAGGCCATCGATGGACAACCGAGTATCTTGGGTATCTCGCGTGGTTGTATCTTCGCAAAGGAGAGCCGGACAAGGCCATCCCCTTGTACGTGGAGAGCCAGGAGATCTGGGAGAACTATACACGGCAGATGATGATGGTCGGGTCGGAGCAGGACAAGCGAACGGTCATGGAGAAGATTGACTATCTTTTGGGCATGATGGTCTCGGTGCATCTGCAATACGCGCCCAACAATCCCGCCGCCGTGGATCTGGCGACCACGACCTTGCTTCGTCGAAAGGGCCGGGTGCTCGATGCGGTGTCCAACACCATGACGGCGTTGCGTCGGCGCATGAGCCCCAAGGACCAGGCGTTGCTGGACGAATTGAAAGACACCCGAGCGCGCTTGGCCAAGCGGATGATGGCCGGGGCCAAGGCCCTGGGGCCGGACGAGTTTGCGCGGCAGGTGGCCGCTTTGGAAGAGAAAACCCGGGTGCTCGAGACGGCCATCAGTAAGTCCAACAAAGCATTCCGAAAACAAGCGCAGAAGGTGACGCTGAATGGGGTGCAGAAAGCGATCCCCCCCGGGGCGAAGCTGGTGGAGTTGGTGCGGGCGAACAAACTAAAAGAGAAATTCGGCCTCGGCTTTGGGCTGTTTTTTGAGGGGGCCCACTACGCGGCCTATGTGCTCGGCCCCACCGGTCGGGTGCAATGGGCCAACTTGGGCGATGCGGCGACCATCGACCAGGCTGTCAACGAGCTGCGAGCCGCCTTGTCCAATCCGTCACGCACCGATGTGAAAGCGCTCGCCCGGCGGGTGCATGACCGCGTGATGAAGCCACTGGCGTCGTACCTCGGCGACACCACCCACGTGTTCATCGCGCCCGACGGAGACTTGAACTTGGTGCCCTTTGGGGCCTTGGTGGACGAGCGTGACCGCTTTCTCATCGAACGCTATTCGTTCACGTATTTGACCAGCGGTCGGGATCTCCTTCGTTTCGGTGTGCGTGAAGAGGCCCAAAGTCAGGGGGCGATCTTTGCCAATCCCCGGTACGACCGCGGGTCGCGGTCCGCCGCTGACCAGACGGTCGCCGGTCACCGTGGTCAGCGCTCTCATGCACTGGGCGAGACCCGCTGGAGTCCGCTCCCTGGAACGGCTACGGAAGCGTCGCTGCTCGCCAAGAAACTACCTCGTTTCAAGGTGTACACGGACGCCGAGGCGACCGAGTCGGCCATCAAGTCCATTCAGGGTCCACGCGTTCTTCACGTGGCCACCCACGGGTTCTTTTTGCCCAACTTGGGGGCGGAAAACCCGCTCTTGAGCACAGGCCTGGTCTTTGCCGGCGCGGACCAACTCAGCAGCGGGAAAGACGACGGGGTGCTCACGGGCCTGGAGGCGGCCGGATTGGATCTGGCCGGCACGGAGCTGGTGGTCCTCTCGGCCTGCGAGACGGGTCTGGGTGAGGTGTCCGCCGGGGAGGGTGTGTATGGCCTCAAGCGGGCGTTGGTCTTGGCCGGCGCACGCACCCAGGTGCTGAGCTTGTGGAAGGTGGCCGACAACGCCACCCAAGCGCTGATGACGAATTACTACGGCGCTCTGGATGGCGGGGACCGCATCGAGGCCATGCGGCAGGTGCAGCTCGACATGTTGATGGGGCGGTTGACGTCGTCGGGTGAGCAGTCTGGCGATCGGGGTGCGGTGCGACTCGGCGCGGGTACCGACGCTCCCGCGTTCACCGATTGGCAACATCCCTACTACTGGGCCGCGTTCACGGTCTCCGGCGCGGGTGGCCCAATCGAGTTGAACCCGCCGTGATGGGATGGCGTTTGGCCCGGTTACTTGCCCTTTATGAAGGGTCTCAGATCCCAATGTTTGAGGTCGCCCATGCCACCCGAAATGGCGGCGCTTCCGTCGGGACTGAAGGCGATGGAGTCGATCGTGGCGGTGCGTGTTTCCAAGCTGTGGAGGAGCTTGCCAGAAGCAAGCGCTCAGAGCTTGATGCGTCCACCCGCTGAGAGCACATAGGCTCCGTCCGGGCTGAAGGCCACGTCCGCGAGCTGGTCGAATTAAGGTTCAAGAATCGAGATAGATCACTCTATCCATGTGACCGTCCTGTCGGCGCCGCTCAGAGGTTTTACGGAGTTGAAACAGCCCGGTGAGCAGGAGGATAAGATTGAACTCAAGCCCGGTAAAACAAGGCCGCTTCAGTCCTTTAGCAAACGGAAGGGCGAGCACACGTTCCACATCTTTCTGACGAGTGACCAGGTAGAGCAAGAGACGCTGTGGGCGCACCCGCACGATCCCAAAGCACCCAAGTGTAAGGCGCCTCGCACGGGATCGCGGGGCGGTTCGGTCATGTTGGGGGCCATGTCTACGAAAGCAAAGTGGGCGGTGCGGACGGTGATATACAAGGCTCACTGAGGCGAGAAACTTCGAGCTGCCTAGGGTGATCCGTTCCCGTCGCGTTCCAACGCGATGTCCACAACCGCCAGGCCTCTGCCC
>CAUZBV010000371.1:0-4363 GCA_963578115.1 Myxococcales bacterium | reverse complement strand
ATGGGAGTTTGACGACCCCATGTCTTTGGATTTTAAGGCCAAGTTGACGGCGTACGAGGCCCAGCAAAAGGAATTGATTCGCATCGGCGATGACTTTGAGGACAGCAACTACAACCTGCGGACCGTCGTGAAAGAGCTCCTCCTTGGCGCTTATTTCCGAGCCCGGTCCGTGGATGAGAATGTGACCTTGTCCGAAGAACGGTGGGTCGCATTGGCGGGGCTTGGAGCGGCACGGTTGGCGACGCCCGAGCAGCTGGAGCGTCGGATCGAAGCGCTGACCGGCTTCCCGTGGCGAAACAACAGCGTCAGTATTGATTATCTGCTCAATAAGAATGAATACCTGGTCTTCTTTGGCGGCATCGACTCCGACAGCATCATCAAACGCTTGACCAGCCCCAACGGCATCATGGCCAGCGTGGGCGAGCGAATGGCCAACGAAGTGGCGTGCCGGGTGACGGGACGAGACATGACCCTGGCTCCCTCCGAGCGTCAACTCTTTCCCTACGTCGAGAAGACGTTTGTGCCGGAAGACGACAATGGCTTCCCCATTCCCCAGGCCATCAACGCGATTAAGGAGAACATCCGCTACCTGCACTGGCGCATTCTTGGCGAACGGCTGTCGCCCAGTCACCCTGATTTGGAAGCGGTCTACCAACTTTTCTACGACACCTGGAAAGAAGGCATGGCGGCGCTGGATAGCGGCGAGGTGCCCACGGCGTTACCCAACATGTGCCGTGCATCGACCGAGTATTGGACGGCAGCGGCACTACCGAAAGAAGTGCAGGTGATCTACGACACCAACTATGTGATCCGCTCGTGGATGGCGGTCATGAGTTATTTCCTGTCTGACTTTGACGTCCTGTATCAGTAGCGGAGAATGACCATGAAACGACGAAACTTTTTACAGCTTGCCGCCCTCAGCGGCCTCTCCGTTGCGGCGCCCTTTTCTTTGTCTCGCAAAGCGTTGGCGGACGAGTCGTTGCCCGCGTTGGACAGCCCATTTTACGTCACCGTGCACGCGGGCGGCGGTTGGGATCCCACCAGTTTTTGCGATCCCAAGGGTCGCATCAACGACGAACAAGAAAATCCCGTCAACATGTACTACGTGGATGACATCAAACAGATCGGGAACCACATCTACGCTCCGGTTGCCGGTGCCCCCGCGTTCTTCGAGAAGTATTACAAACAGTTGGTGGTGATCAATGGCGTGGACATGGCCACCAACGGCCATGACAGCGGTACCCGAAACGCATGGAGCGGCACGCTCATGGAAGGATATCCCTCCTTCGCGGCGCTGATAGCGGGGGTGAATGCCCCCGAGAAACCCATGTCGTATTTGACCAACGGGGGCTACGACTACAGCGCCGGGCTGGTGTCACCCACCCGGGTCGGTAACACCGCAGCTTTGTCTCGTTTGGCCAAACCGCACTTGATCGATCCCAACAAAGAAGATCGCTTTCACACGGAAGCGACCGAGGCGCGGATCCGGGCGTTGCGTGACAAGCGCTTGTCCGAGCGCATGGCCAAGACCACGCTTCCCCGATACCAGCATGCCATGAACATGCTGTGGACCGTGCGGCAGGGCTCCAACGAGCTCAAGTTGCTCCAAGAATTTCTCCCGGCCACCCTGGACAACACCGGCAATCAACTCAAGAGGCAGGCCCAGCTTGCGGTGGCAGCCTACAGGGCCGGTTTGGCGGTGAGCGCCAACCTCACTTTGGGAGGCTTTGACACGCACTCGAACCACGACACCAACCAGTTTGCACGCCTCACGATGCTCTTGGAAGGCGTCGATTTCCTGATGGAAGAGGCGATCTTGCAGGGTGTGGCCGACAAGATGATTGTCTTGATCGGGTCGGACTTTGGCCGCACGCCGAGCTACAACGACGGCAACGGCAAAGACCATTGGTCCGTAAGCAGCTTCATGGCCATGGGTGCGGGCATCGCGGGCAATCGTGTGGTGGGCGCCTCGACCCCCTATCACAAACCCTTGACCGTCAACCCAGAGACCCTGGCTTTGGATGAAAATGGCATCCGGATCACGCCGGGCCACATCAACGCCGCCTTGCGAGCGTTGGCGGGTATCGACAACGATATCCTGGCGGCTCAATACCCCCTCAAAGAGGGGCTGCTGCCGATCTTCACGGGCTAAGCCAGACTGAAAACTGTCGTTGGTGTCAGCTTACGGGCAGCTGTAGCACTGCTTGGCCTGGCAGGTTTTGGGGTAGCTGAGCGGGGAGCAGGTACCGATCTCGAAGGTGGCCACCACGCAACCGGTTTTCTTCTTAAGAGAAAATGTATTGGTTTTCTTCAGACAGAAATTGATCAGGTAATCGGTTTTGCAGACGCACTCTTTCAAGGCATTGCCAGTCCCATCGGTCTGGCCCATGTCTTTGCATTTGTCCGTGAGGCATTCGTTGCTTTCTTCACATACGGTGCCGGTCGGCTTCTTGGCGGTGCACACCATCTGATCGCAATACTCCTTCGGATCGCAGTCGGCATTGTTGACACACGATTTGGGCGCAGGAGGGGGCCCGACAGGCATGCACTGGCCCTGCTCACAGGTCTCCTCGGAAGAACAGGGAGGATCACAGCTTACGAGAGCAACACACTGGTTTTTCTTGCACTGGTACCCGGCCGGGCAATTCGTATCGTCGAATCCGATGGTTTCATCGCCAAATTTCCAGAAGAGATACCCATTGGGCGTCATTCCATCCGGTTGCTCTGGATCCAACGCAGTGATTTGGTATGTGGCGGGATACGCCTGGCTGTTGTTGCACTGAATGTCGATTTCCAATTCACAGGGATGCGCTGCACAGTCCGCATCCGATGTGGCGTTGCATCCCACCGGGCAGCAGCCGTCACCGGAGATGCACGCGCTGACGTCGGTCTTCACGCATTGGGAGTCGCAGGTGGACGGGTCGCCTTCCAGCTTTACCTCCGCACAAGCATTCGAGTTGAAGCATGCGGTGGGGCAATCGCCGTCACAGAGCTCACCCGGATCCAGGACTTGGTTGCCGCAGGACGCCACGCAATCGTTGTCGGTGGCGTTTCCGCAGCCTTTGGGACAGCATCCGTCGTCTGATTTGCACTCCAGTATGGGGCCGATTTTGCAGACCACATCACAGGTCTCTGGGGAGCCCAGCACCTCATACACGGCCTTGCAGGGGCCGTTGGGGATGCATTCGGTGGGGCAATCGCCATCACAGGTCTCTCCCGCTTCCACTTTGCCGTTGCCGCAACAGGATTTCATGGGCTCACCGACACAGACCCCCTTGTTGCAATGGCTCTCGATGGTGCACGGATCGCCGTCGTTGCAGAGAATGGCCGGCCGGGGTGTCCACTGATCGGTGAAATTGGTGGCATCACACACCTCACATTCGTTGATGGGGTTGACCGTTCCGGACGCTATGCACACGCCGTCGATTTGACAGACGTCGTCCGCCAGACCGTTGAGACACGTGCCGTCGATCTTGCACACATCGCTGGTGCACTCGATGCCGTCGTCGCAGTCGGCGTCGCTGGTGCATTCGCCGGTTGTGGGTGTGTCGGGTGCTGTGGGTGTGTCGGCTGTTGTGGGCGTGTCGGCTGTTGTGGGCGCGTCTTCGGGCGTCACTGAGTCGATCGATGGGCCCGTGTCGGTTGTGGCGGTGTCGGTCACCGAATTGTTGCCGTTGTCTCCACAACTACAAATCAGTCCCATCACCATTGTGCAAATGCTCAATTCTCTCGCCATGCGTGCCATGTCTGTTCCCCCGCGCCGAGTGTTTCGGGCGCACTGTGCCATAGGGGGCGGGGATGGGCAACGATTGTTTGGGAAGGAAAAAAAGCCCGCCGTCCGACAGACTGCGGGCTTGTGAGATTCTTAGGGGAGGGGTATTTCGGCGCCCAGGCCGATGACATGGGTGCCGGCTCCGATGGGGCCGTAGTCTGTCCCGGGGAGCTCCGGAAAGGTCACAGAACCGTCGGTACCGATGGTGACTGTATCGGACGAACTCGGCGATCGCGGATCCGAAATTGTGGAGGCGACTCATTTTCGTCGAACTTTCTTAGGAATCACTTCACAGGAGCGGTTTTTCGGCCCCAGTGGATGGGGAATTACTGGGATTCATTAGGGCGTGATGGCGACAAAATCCGTTCGGTAGTTGGTCATGCCCCACGAGTAAATGGCGATGGAACCACTCCAATAAGTGGGATCGGTGACCGTCATGATGGTCTGACCGTCCACCACAATGGCGTGTTCGTGGCCGTTTCGATGCACTTCGATGAAGTACCACGCATTGAGTGGGGGCATGTAGTCGGGATCTTCGTAGAGGAGGGTGAAGGCGCCGTTGTCAACGCGTACCAACTGGGCGAACGACCC
>CAUZBV010000370.1:0-4365 GCA_963578115.1 Myxococcales bacterium | reverse complement strand
ACACGCTGCCCGTGTCCTCGTCGGCCCGTGGACGAACACCCTGCATCAGTACGCCCTCTTCACGGCGCAGCTTGGTGAGTGGGCCATTGACCAATCCCACCGTGTCGAAAAACCGTAGGGAAGAAGCGGTGTAGGGGCAATAACCCATGTCCTGGTAGACCACCTGAGCCTCTTTGGGCAGCGCCGCAGACAAATCGCTGCCCAAGGCCCCCTGTGCTGCCTTCATGCCCTCGTGCCATCCCTGCACCTCGCCATGCAATGTGGACAAATCCGGGCACGACATGGCCACGGCACCCACGCAGGCCAACACACCCACAGCCCTGGAGACACGAGCGCGGGCGCGCCCCCCCCAAGGATGCGTGGCCACTCGATGAATGCCGACGATCCCCACGGCGGCAAAGAGCGGTACAGCGGGCAAGAGAAGTCGGCCATAGTGCATCTCGTCGCCACCAGCCCAGAGCAAATAGACAGGGAAGACCAACGCCAACGCCACACAGCCCACCAACCGGACCTGCCGAAGCAGCAGGGCGCCGAAGAGTCCCGCGACCGTGATGACGGCGAAGGACGTGATCTCGTAGGCTGCGGCCAGGTCCTGGACACCCGCGTACAGAAAGCTGCCTTGGCCATTCTTCACGTGATGGGTGTTGGGCATGAGCTCCCCAAAATAGAGAATCCGCCAAACGTGGTAGCCACAGACCAACGCCATGGGCAGCCAAACCCGTCGGAAGAGCGCTTGAAGGGGCGTGGACTCGTCTTGCTGAGGGCGAGCACGCCACAGGAACACACCCAGCGCCACCAACGCGAACAGGTGCCCCTCGGGCCGCGTCAAACAAGCCAGCGCTGCCCACCACGCGGCGGACCGAGCGTGGCCGGCCAGGGATCGCTCAATGCACGCGGTGCAGAGCGCCGCAAAAAAGACCGTTTCCAGTCCACTCATGGCGTAGATGGCCACCGTGGGATGCGTCACCACTGCCAACGCTGCGGCCAACGCCATCCAATGTGCCGTGGAATCATTCGCCCCGATCAGCCGGTGCGACAGCGACCGGGTGGACCACCCCAAGGCCACCACCGACACAAGCGACAAGAGCCGAGCCCACAGCAGCGCAACGTCCCCGTTTTGCCCAATCCAGTGCGGCAAGGCGCTCCACAGGACCCAAGAAAAGTTGGTGTACCCTTCCACCCGCTCGCCGGGATTGAACACCAAGCCATGGCCGTCCACGAGATTGCGGGCATAGCGAAAGGAGATGTAGGTGTCGTCCTTGACGTAGTCCCAAAAGAGGAGGGCACAACCCACACCCGCCAGCGCGACCAGCACCCGCTCGATCAACGCCCAACGCCGCAAACCGTGGGGTTGAGTCTCCTGGCTGGCCGCATCCATGGTGCCATTGAATCCTCTTCATCCCCGGGCGGCAAGACTTTCGCCAACAAAGGAGTAGAGAGACGTCCTCTTCTGTGGAAACAGGAGCCCTAGAAGCCATCCGCCTCGGCCTGGTTTACAAACAATTTACCCAGAGAACACCAAATCCCGTGGGCTTTGTGCATGTTCCTGATACAGTGCGCCCACATGAACACCGACGCCCCCGAGAACACGCCACGCGGCCCCATTAAGACCGGGGCCTTGGTCGTCGTAGCCATGCTGATCATGTGCCCGGCCTCAGCGATCTATGTGGCCGTTTGTCTCCTGCTCATCCCCTGGCGTGCCCTTCGGATCCGAACCGGAAATACCTTTGGAAAAATCATGGGCCCCACCATCTTCGGACTGGCCGGAATTCGGCCGGCCATCGAGAACCGGGAGCGCATGTTTGACAATTTCCCGGCCTTGTACGTTTGCAATCACACCTCGACGGTCGACATGTGGATTGGCATGTGGATGTGCCCGAACCACGTCTGCGGTGTGGCCAAAAAGGAGATCATGTACCTTCCCTTCTTTGGGCAGGCGTACTGGCTCTCGGGCCATCTACTGCTGGACCGCACCAACCGGGAGCGAGCCATCGCGTCCATGGCCAAAGCGCGAGAGGTGATCCACAAGCATCGATTGGGCGTCTGGATGTGGCCGGAAGGCACCCGGAGCCGTGACGGTCGTCTGCAACCGCTCAAGAAGGGATTCGTGCACCTGGCCATTGCGGCGGGTCTTCCCATTGTACCCGTGGTGTTTCACGACGCCGACATCCACTGGCCGAGCAAGAAGTTCCGCACCGTCCCCGGTGATCTCCGCATTGAAGTGCTCGAAGCCATCGACACATCATCGTGGTCGCCGGACCAAGCCAAGGAGCACGCCCAAGAAGTGTGGCAGAGGCTCCAGGACGCCCTGGGTCCGCGTCAGAAAGGCCTGGCTTCCGAAACGTAAGAACGGGCGCTTTCTCCTTGACCCCAATCGTGTTCGGACGTACACACACAAGTGCGGTGGACGTGTCGGCAAAGGCTCGACACAAGGAGTTCGTATGCCCAAGCTCTTGTCCGCTGCACAAATCCATCAATATGAACGTGACGGCTACATCAGCGCCATCCCGGTCCTCTCGACCGAGGAAATTCACATCTTACGCGCTGGGTTCGAGTATCACGCCCGCCGACTGAAAGGGAAACTGGGACAACAATACAAACACAAGACCCACCTGATGCGGCTCTGGGCGGACGCGCTGGTTCATCACCCTCACGTCCTGGACGCAGTGGAGGATGTATTGGGCCCGAACATTCTCTGCTGGACGACCAACTTGTTCGTCAAGGGACCCGAACAACCCCACTATGTTTCCTGGCATCAAGATTCTTCCTATTGGGGCCTGGAACCCGACGAAGTGCTCACGGCCTGGGTGGCGCTCAGCCCCAGCACGGAACAATCGGGCTGTCTCAAAGTCATACCCGGAACCCATGTGGGCGACAATCAGCCCCACGAAGACTCCTTTGATCCAAACAACCAGCTCACACGGGGCCAAACCATGGTGAACCCGAATGAAGACGCCGCGGTCTCGCTGGTCCTCGCGCCCGGCGAGATGTCCATGCACCACGTCAAAGTGGCCCACGCTTCCGGCCCCAACCAGTCCCAGACACCCCGACTTGGTTTTGCCATGCGGTTCATGTCCACCAACGTCCAAAAGGCTGGAAAACGCGAATCGGCCCTGCTGGTCCGTGGAACAGTGACGCGCGGGTTCTTTGATGCGGAAAAGCGTCCCAACGTCGACTTTTCACTGGATGGCCGCCTCGCTCACAATCGAGCCTTGCGTCGCCAGATTGGCAACAACTTCCGTTCCAAAGGAAACAGACCCCTTGGACAGCGGATGCAACTCGGCCTGGAAAAATGGCTCTCCCAAGCCGCGATGGATGCAGGGTATTGCGGACTGAAGGTGCAGACGTGGATGGGACGGCGCTAAGCAATCACGTTCGGATCCCATTCTGCTTGAATTAGTGCGCGGGTATCTGTGTGCTCTGCAAGGCGGCCGCCTCAATCTCTGCACGGTGAAAGAGGAACTTGCGATAGTGCCCGTCGGTCCAGTCCGTGAGCGCATCATCAAAATGTGGACTGGACCGGTCGGCCACATTCCCAATGGGGAAATTGACATACATTTCCGGCCCCGCTTCGGTGAAATGCCCGGTCAGACGCACCATTGGCCCCCAATCGGCCAGCCATTTCTCGGCCACGTTTCCCTTCTCAAAGAAAGAGCCCGCGGCCACGTTGACCGTGGTCTCGCCGCCGTCGGTGGCCACCATGCCCACGTCGATACCCAACCCGAATGCACCATCAAAATTGGCAAAACGGGCGTCAGCCAGTGTGAACCCAGAATCCAGTGACCCATAGCGCTCGCTCAACAACGCGGCGGTGGCTGATAAAGCGCTCATTTGAAGGGCTTGTTTTCCGTCCTGAAGGATGACGTCTCCGCTCGGATATTTCCCCTGCAGGGCCAACGACACGACCTTCAACAGATAGACCGGTTGGGACTCCATGATGAGACCAAAGAGCAGGCTCATGTCGTCTTCCAGAACAACCTTTGTGAGCAGATGGGCGTAGGCGTGAAAGGCCAACGCACCCGTGGATCCACGCGTCATTTCACGGTCCCAACCACTCAACAACGTCATCAAAGGTTCCAGAGATGCATCCCCTCCCGCCCCGACCCAAGCGGTCTCCAGCATGGGGATCAGCTCGTCGGCCAGATTGCTGTGCGTGTCCATTTGCAGGGCCTGCATATCCTCGATGGTCACGCCCCCGTCCACGGTCATCTCACCGAGGCGCTCCTCGATTCGTGCCGCCCGCCAGCCTGGAGCAAAGAAAGCCCCGTAATACCACGGGTCATTGTCCGGACGGCCATCGTCCGTAAAGCCGAAGGGGTCGTTGTTGGCGGTGGCCAACCAGCCCCGCACGGGAGCACGACTGTG
>CAUZBV010000369.1:0-4374 GCA_963578115.1 Myxococcales bacterium | reverse complement strand
ACCCTCAAGAACTTCGCCGAGCAGGAGCTCAATCGTTACCAAATGGACGGTACGGAGACAACCGTCGCCCCCAAGACGCCCGCGATAGGGGACTTCCTGAGCGCGAGCAATTTCCGAGTCGGTATCACCGCACACTACTATTTCTAGAGTTGAACACTGGAAGGAGAAGACAGCCCTAGATACTTCACAACCCATGTCAACAGGACGAGGTCGAAGACTCCACCCGCAAGGACAATTCGACCGACCCGCTTAGACGCCCTGCAACGAACACCGTTCGACTTCGGTCAACCTCCCCAGGTTTCATCCACCACGGTGCTCGTTGCGGGGTTTCTTTTTCCCACCATGATGGTTCCATCTACGGCTCCCCCACCTCGTCCCCTTGTGTGCTGCTGGAACGCAACCCGTGTCGGTCTATCCAGCGATACACTTGCCGCCGATTACGGCCCAAATGGTCGGCCAGAGCTTGAATAGACGGATGCTCCTCCAATAGGCGAACCAGAGTCTCTTTGCTGGGTCGCTCCATATTTCGGCGCCCCTCTGCGCTTTCTGCCTCGGCCCAAGGTTCTTGGAAGTGTTCCACTCGAACCCAATCGACGCTACGAACGACCGAAGCCAATTGTACCGTACGCTCCCGAAGCGAATGCAGACCTTCATTCAGTGGGATGGAAAGCCACGCTACACAGGCGGATGGACGAAAAGGTGGAACCGACTCACCCAGCGCTTCGGCGAGCCAATGTTGTGTCAGCCCCCACGCGGCGGCCTTACGGTGCGTAAAGCGGTCCAAGACGATCCGTCGCTCGTCGTCGAGCACGTCTTTCAGCGCCCCCCATTCGGAGGGCGTTTGGAAGAGGAGGCGGACATCGTGTCGGCTGGCATCCTCACACAAGGCGTTCAAGGCGTTCACGTCACCTCGGTGGGCATCCATTAACACCGCAGTACCCCCGGGCGGGCATCCAAGACCGGATACGTCGGTCACAGCCTGCCAGCGCTCCAGAGACAAGAACACCAGCCCACCCTCACGACGGCTCCGACGATGAATGGACCGAACCAGTGTTTTCGCACCGGACCCGGGTTCGGCCATGATGCCCAGGGGGACCGTGCCTGCCGCGTGGGAACGGGCCACGTGGTCCAAGGCAGGATCGTTGCCATCGTTGGGGAGCCCCTCATTCGGAAAGACGTAGCCCACATGCAGGACCGAATCTCCAATGCGGATCAAGACATCGGACCAACTGTCCAAAGGTTCCTGCAGCCACACGCGGTTGACTTGGGTGCCATTGCTGCTTTGTAAGTCCTGGATCCGAACGCAGCCTTCAGACGAGACAGCGATGGCCACGTGCTTGCGACTGAGACGTCCATCGTCCAGGGTGATCCCCTCTGCTTCCGGTGCGCGCCCGACCACACGGCTAACCTCGCCGGGAACGATGGGCCAGCAACGCCCTACCCGCTCTTTGTCGGCGCTGACCAACACACGAAGCTGATGGATTCGACTCAATCGATGGTGAGACTGTAGGGCATGAGCATCAACGCCTCGCCCGGTTTGTAACCCACCAAGAAGGGATAGGAGAGCGAGAGCGCATCGCGTAGCCCCATCCGGTCCACAAGCGTCTCTATTTCGACGCCCAACGTAGAACGAACGCGCTCCAGCAAGGACTTTCTAGGCAAGAAGCGAATGCCCACATCTTTGGAATCGTCTAGCCCCGCCAGTTCACACACCCGGTCGATGGCGTCGAGAACGCCGCCCTGCCGGTCCACCAGCTTTTGTTCCCGCGCTTGGGAGCCCAGCCAGACCCGACCCTGGGCGGCGGCTTCGACCGCTTCGGGTTTCAGCTTGCGGCCCGTTTCCACTCGTTTGAGAAAGAGATCGTAGAAATGTTTGACCTTCTCTGTGATCCGCTTCAACTCCTCCTCGTTCCACGGCCGGTCTTGGTTGAACAGGTCGGCAAACTTTCCTCGCTTAAACGTGGCGCGTCCGATGCCCAGCCATTGTAGCAATCGGCCAAAGGAGGGTTTGGCCGTGAAAATGCCGATGCTGCCCGTCACCGTCGCATCACTCGACAACACCTCGCTGGCACCCATGGCCAGGTAGTATCCACCCGACGCCGCTACATTCCCGAACGACACCACAATCGGCTTCTTCTTGGCCACTTGACTCACTTTTCGTTGAATCATATCGGACGCCATGCTGGAACCGCCTGGGCTGTTCACGCGCAATACGATCCCAACCACATTCGGATCCGCCTCGGCGGCCTTCAACGCGCGAATGAGCGTATCGGAACCCACCATCTTGGTCCCGATTCCGAAGATCGTGCGGCTACCCCCTTCCACGATTTGCCCAACCACGGGGATAATCGCCACAACCGACCGTCTTCCCCAACGCCGCTGCGCGGGGTGGGTGCCCGCACCCAAACGAGTCAAAAGCACCGGTTTGCCTGCTTGCTTCTTGAGAACCGACTCGATTTCGTCCCAAAACGCCAAGGTATCCACCAGACCCGCATCCAATGCCTCTTGGCCCACGTAGGGACCGTCGTCCACGATCTGCCTCACCTGTTTCACCGACAGTTTTCGTCCCGTCGCGATGCCGCTTAGGATCTGGTTGTACAGTGCGTCCATCAGGCTGTTCTTCACGGTGTGGCTCGCTTCGGATGGATCCGTGCGCTCAAACTGCTCCGGATAGCTCTTGTACTTCCCAAAACGCACCCATTGGGTGTCCACACCGATTTTGTTGAGCATGTCGCGGTAAAACGACAGGGTGCTGGTCAACCCCACGATCCTGAGCCCTCCGGCGGGGTTGAGCACAATCTGGTCCGCCGCAGAATACAGGAAAGCCTGCTGTATACTTCCATGATCCAAATAGGCGGTGACCCGTTTTCCACGCTCTCGCAACGACAGTATGACGCGACGCAATTCCTCGGTCTGGGCCCAACCAAAAGCGCTCCGCCGATCCCGAATCAAGACCCCCGAGACGCTCTCGTCATCCCCAAGCGCCGAGATGGCACGAAGAATATGCACAAAGGTGGGACGGCCGCCCGAGACGATCGTGGGTTTCGGCGTCTCACTGACCGACCCCAATTCCACCAAGACCGTCTTGCCTTGACGTTGGTACAACGAGTTGTAATGGCCTCCCGTCATACGAACGCCCACTGAGTACCCGTCGAATCCGAAGGACTGCTCGGCTGGACGACTGATCACCGCGCCACCGCCAAAGCCCAAGGCGCCGAAATTCAGGGTCAAACCCGTACCGATCGACAGATGTGTTTCGTCGTCACGAGGTGAAACCTGTAGATATCCGGCAAGCTCCAGGCCCTTCATGGGCTCCACCCGAAGACGTGCAGTGACATCCACATCACCGTTTTCCTCATTGACCTTGACCCCGGCGTCCAGGCTAACGCGCTCCGTGCCGGGACGAACTGTGACACCCAACTCGTATCGGCGGGAGAGGGAGACGCCACTCACCGAGGGATTGTTCAGATCGTGAATCGCTGCGCCGAAACTAAAGGTGGACCAGGGGCGCCACACCAACCCGAAATCGACCGTATCCAGTCCATCCAAGGCCGCGTCCTCTTCGCCTTCTACATGGCGCCAAACCATGCCCAGGGTGAGACTACGGCCCAAGCGCAATCCCAACCCGGTCGACACGCGTCCCACCATGGAATCGGGAGATTCGGGACGCAAAAGCTCGATCCCGAAGCCCATCGACAAGGGCCCCAGCAAGGGCCGGGTGTAGAGCAGAGCACTTCCTTCACCCGCACCATCATGCACCTGGGTATTGACGATTCGTGTTTCCCAAGTGCGCAGGAGAGACAATCCACCTGGATTGGTGAGTAGGGCTTCCGCACCCTCCGGATCGGATACACTGGGGGCAGGCAAAACCGTACCGATCTGCTGGGCATGGGCAATCCCGGAAAACCCAAACAACATCGTTAGCAATACGACACGCTGCATAGGACGGTTCTAACACAGTCCGAGGGGCGAACGCTACGCGACCAGAGTTGTACCGAAGTCGAAAACGTCCTCGAGGGCATGCGAAATTACGTGTGGGTGGCCTACCGCGCAAACCCTGACTTTGTCTACACCGGCCTTCAACACCCGAAATGATTCTTCCAATTTGGGGATCATTCCCCCATGGACGGTGTCACTGTCGATCAACGCGCGGGCTTCCGCAACGCACAAGTGCGCCAATCGTGTCGCCGGATTGGACAAATCCTCAAACACACCATCCACTGCGGTCAACAGGATGAGACAAGCCGCATTCAAGGCGATGGCCACATCACAGGCCACAATGTCCCCGTTGATGTTGAGCACACGGCCCTCGTCCGTGGCCGCCAAGGAGCTAATGACCGGCACAAAACCCGCATCCCACAAGGCATGAATGGC
>CAUZBV010000368.1:0-4380 GCA_963578115.1 Myxococcales bacterium | reverse complement strand
CCATTTCACCGCACATAGCGAGCCGTATGCCCTCATGATGAGCCGCATCACTCACCCATCGCAACATTCGTAACATGGCCGGGTGAAGGGGATGGTACAAGTATTGAATGTCTGTTGATTCACGAGAAATCGCCAAGGTGTATTGAATCAAATCATTGGTTCCGACACTGAAAAAATCGACCTCTCGTGCGAGGAGATCCGAAATACACGCGGCCGAAGGAATTTCCACCATGGCGCCCAATTCCACGCTGGTGTTGTATGGGAGGCCCTCTTTTGTCAGGGCTTCCTTGACTTCATCAATGAGGATTTTCACCTGACGAATTTCAGTCACATCGGTGATGAATGGGATGAGAATGCGCAACTGTCCATGCACACTGGCCCTCATCAAGGCTCGCAACTGGGTGATGAAAAGGTTTTTCTCTTTCAGGCAATATCGAATCGCTCGCAGACCAAAGAATGGATTCAACTGGTCGCGTATTGTGGTTGGAATGTCGAGCTTGTCGCCGCCAAGATCCAGTGTTCGTATGGTGACTGGAAAAGGAGCAGCCCTTCGGAGGACCTGCGAATAGGTGTCGACCTGTTCTTGTTCTGAGGGCAGGGTGGAACGGTTGAGGTACAGGTATTCCGTACGAAACAGCCCAACGCCTTGCCCCGCCTGCGCTCTTTGTTCTGTGAATTCCTCGATCAAATCAATGTTGCTGCTGAGCTGAACCTCGAATCCGTCTTCGGTGACGATGGGTTCATCGAGCATCGATATCTTGAGTTTTCGGGTGACGCTGACCATTCGACGATGACGTCGTTTGTGTGTCTCAATCTGTTTGGTGGATGGTGAGACAATGATCTCGCCCGTGTCACCGTTGATGAGGAGTTGATCCCCCACGCCGACGCTTTGATGCAGACCGACAGCGCCAACGACGGCTGGGATCTCCAAACTGCGCGCTACGATAGAGGTGTGCGCGGTTTTGGTACCGGCAACCATACAAAAGCCAACGATGTTGCTGTTGTGCAGTTGAATGGTTTCAGACGGCGAGAGGGTGTGTGAGACCAGAATCGAATCTTTGGTGGCCAGGGTGACCAAATCGGTGAGCGTTTTGGATTGTTGTCCTGTTAGATTACGCAGGATATGCTCACCGACGAATTCGACGTCACTTCGTCGTTCGCGGAAATATTCGTTATCCAACTCGTTGAAGAACTTCTTGATGTTCTCCAATGCCTTCATCAGAGCCCACTCCGCGTTGATCTGTTTCTCCGCAATTTGTTCTTCAGCGTACGAGAGAAGCATTTCGTCTTGCAGCATGAGCTCATGCGCTTCCAGAATTTGAATGTGTTCGCCGCCGTGGACCAAAGAAACCCGTTCCCGAAGTGTTTTCAATTGCAACACGGAGGCGGATACAGCGGATTTCAATCGGGCAATTTCAGCCGTCACTCCGTCGGCTGCAATGTGCGCCTTCGGCGTGTGAACGCGACGTCGATCCAGGATGATTGCACGGCCTATCGCAATGCCTTGGGCGGCTCCAATACCTTGAATAATCGTGCTGCCGGTCGTCTCGCTGGTCAGATTATTCTCCAAACCCGGATTCAATGAGTTTACCCAGTGAGGAGACAGCGGTTTCGGCATCGGTCCCCTCGGCTTCCACGTCCACGGCAGAACCGCACGGCACTGCGAGGATCAGCAAGCTCATTACGGACTTTCCATCGGCTTTAGCCTCGTCCCGATACACTGAAATTGTCGAGTCGAATTGAGATGCCGTACGCACAAATTGAGTGGCAGCTCGGGCATGCAAGCCTTTTTCATTACATAGTTGGTATCGTCGACGAATTTTCTGCACGTTTCCTGGCTGCGAAGCATTAGCCCCGCATATTTCCTCCATTCCGTTGAACATCCCGGTGTTGGACTCGAATACCCGGGGCGTTCTTGAGTCGCTGAGACAGGGCTTCGACCACCATGACAGACCGATGGTGTCCTCCTGTACAGCCTACCGCGATGGTCAGTTGCGGTTTTCCTTCTTGTTCCGCTCGAGGAATGGAAAAACTCAACAAGTTGTCTAGATGGTCCAACAAGGGTTCTGTGTCGGCTTGGGCTTCCAAATAGTCTTTGACTTGCGGATCGAGACCAGTCAAAGGCCGAAGTGAATCGTCAAAATATGGGTTGGGTAAGAAGCGTACATCGAACACAAAATCCGCTTCCAAAGGGATCCCGTGTTTAAACCCAAAGCTAACGAGTCGAACCTTGAACGGGCCCATAGGGGCCTCTTGAAAGCTTTCCTGCACCAGTTGGCGCAAGGTGTGCACCGTATGGTCGCTTGTGTCCATGATGTGAGTGGCGGACTCTCGGATGCCTCCCAACGCTTCGCGCTCCCGTTGTATGCCATTTTTCACGCTCCCTTCCTCCTGAAGGGGATGTCTTCGGCGAGTTTCCTTGAATCGTCGAATCAGGACCTCATCGTGGCAGGTTAGAAAGAGGGTTTCGATTACGTACCCATTTTGGCGGATTCGCGTGAGAGATTGTTCGTATTCTTGCAGAAACGCGCCTTCACGGACATCGATGACGACCGCTATTTTGTCCACGGACGCACGTTCACACAACGACAAGACCTGATCCATCAGGACAACAGGAAGGTTGTCGACACAGTAGAAGTCCATGTCTTCGAGTGCGTGGATCGCCGTTGTCTTTCCGGAGCCGCTGAGGCCACTCACAATGATTGTGCGGATAGTGTGCTTCGCCTTAGCTTTGGGCACTACGATGCGACTCCAGCTTCACGATCTCTTTGCGTTTGACCAGGTGTCGATGCAATTTGTCGATGACCTTATCGATGGATACATACATATCCTCACTGGTCGCACTGGCCTTGAAGACTTCCCCAGGAGTGTGGACGGTGATTTCTGCGATGTGATGCTTCTTTTCCGCCTGTAGAACAGCGTGCACGTCCTGTATTAGGTCAAAGTATGTTGAGAGATGTTCGATTTTCTCTATCGCGTGGTCTTTTAGTGCGGGTGTGGATTCCATGTGTCTGAACGTTACTTCAATCTGCACAGTGAGCCCTCCATAGCCATTAAAATAATTTCTTACGTTTTGAGGATGGGAGAATGTTCATCATTTCTCGATATTTCGCGACGGTACGACGCGCGATGTCGATGTTTTCTGACTTTAGGATGTTCACGATGGCTTGATCGCTCAGTGGTTTCTTTGGATCTTCGGCGGATACGATTTGTTTGATTCGAACCTTAACGCTCTCTGAAGCCAGATCTTCGGATCCGTACATGCCGCCGATTCGGCTATTGAAGAAGTATTTCAGCTCGAAGATCCCTTGCGGTGTATGAACATATTTGTTGGTGGTCACACGGCTGACCGTGGATTCGTGCATGCCGATATCATCCGCCACATCCCTCAAGATGAGAGGTCGCAAAAACGTGGCGCCTTTGTCGAGGAATTCTCGTTGGAACTGGACGATACTTTCCGTCACTTTGCGAATGGTATCTTGTCGTTGGTGAATGCTTCGAATCAGCCACACTGCGGAGCGAAACTTGTCTTGAACGTACTCTTTGGCTGCCGCGTCTTGGGACATTATGGCGTTCCGATAGAAAGAGCTTACTTTCAATTTGGGCAGTCCGTCCTCGTTGAGAACGACGACGTACTCATCACCCATCTTATGCACATACACGTCTGGTGTGATGTAGTGTGTGTCCTCGGTGTGGAAACCGCGCCCTGGTTTCGGCTCCATGTTCGAAATAATTCGAGCGCACCGTATTAACTGATCCTGGGTGATCTGTAGGTCACGAGTGATGGCCGGGTAGTTTCGTTTTTCGAGATTGCCCATGTGACCGCCGATGATTTTTCGAAGCGTGGAGTCACCGGCGTGATACGTCGTGCATTGGATGAGCAAGCATTCACAAAGATCGCGGGCAGCGACACCGACGGGATCCATCTCTTGGATGGTCACGAGAACGTCTTCTGCATCTTGAAGTGAAATGCCGTTCTCGGAAGAGATTTCCTCCAGGGTTCGATTGACGAAGAAGCCATCCATGTTGATATTGCCCACGATATCCGATGCCACAGAAAATTCGTCGGGGGAGAAATTGGCCAAGTTGATTTGCCACATCAAGTGGTCAAACAACGACGTCTGCTTGCTGAGGGTTTGGTCGATGGCCGGCAGCTCTTCCGTGTTGAGCCGAGTTCCTGATGCGCCGGGAGAATAGGAGTACTCATGGTACCGCTCCATGAACTTGTCGAAGTCCATGTCGCTGTTGGCCTCAGAGTCCGTGGCCATGTCACTGGTCGTCTCTGTGGTGCGTTCAGTGATTTCTGCTTGTTCGCTATTTGTGGGGGTGTCGCCTTTTTGTTCGGCGACAGCGTCGATGGTGGATTCGGGTTCCTTGGGG
>CAUZBV010000367.1:0-4394 GCA_963578115.1 Myxococcales bacterium | reverse complement strand
CCGATCTTCTCACCGGCTCCGATGCGCAAATTCACATCGGCAAAGATGGTCTGGCCGCCAAAGGCGATGGAGGCATTTTCCAGGACAAGTAGGCTCACAGTGCCTGTTATAGCCGGTGTGGCCCTTGTTGACTAGCGTAGACGTCGGGCCAGCGCGTCGGCCAGCATTCCGGGTGCGTCTGGGCCGTGTCGAAAGAAGAGAGAGGGTTCGATCAACTCCAATTCTGTCAGCAGCAACTCACCCTCCTCTCCGAAGAGGAAATCAACGCGCGCGTAGAGGAGCGGATCAGCCCCGGCGTCGGGCCGAACGGCCTCCGCCTGAGCCAACACCCGGTCGGCCAGGGACCGTTGATCGTCGGTGGGTGTGTAGGGATGGTCCGACGCACCAAAGTCGTCTTGCACCCGGTAGTCACCCGGCACCGGCACCTTCTGCACCACGTGGCTCAAGACCCCGTCGAAGTAGAGAAACGACACCTCTCCGTCCACTTCCACCCGAGGCAAATAGGGTTGCACCATCATGTCGTCGGTCTGGAGGGTTCGGTTCAGGTGGTCTTGCGCGGCTCTCAGGCCCGTTTCCGTTGCGTCGAAACGAAGGGTTTCGTGGGCACAGGCACCCACCATCGGTTTGATGAATCCACGGGACCAGCCGCGGGTATGCATGATTTCACCGATGTCGACCCCCTGTCCGGCGGATAACCACACGGTGGGCGCGATCGGGATGCCGCCCGCCGCCAATGTCCGCAAGTAGGATTTGTTGGCGTTCCACTGGATGACGTCGGCCGTGTTGTAGAGGCGAGTGCATTGATCCACATGCCGAATCCAGGCGATGAACGCGTCGCAGCGCTCCATGTAGTTCCAGGTGGTGCGGATCAAACACGCATCGAAGTCTTGCCAGCGGACGTTGGGGTCCTCCCACGCTGCGAGGGTGAAGGGGATCCCTCGTTCTTCCAGTGCCTTGTGGAAGGGCAGATCGTCCGCTTCCCAGCCCGGGAGATTCGTGCAGGTGGCCAGGGCAATGTGCATGGGCGGGAGCCTACGCGTTTTTCGTGGAGGTTCAAGTCCTGCCCAACGCTGGACAAGCCTGGGCCTCCGTGGAAGGGTAGGTCCCCTTGGAGCTGTGAATGACGAGACGACCCTATTCAACGTTTGAGCCGCCGGCGTTTCAACCGGCTCCGTGGCTGCCCGGCCGTCACTTGCAGACCATGGTGGGTCGGTGGCTTCGCAAGAAGAACGGTGTGGCGTTTCGGCGTGAGCGTATCGAGACGGCCGATGGGGATTTTGTCGACCTCGACTTTGCCGATGTCCTCGGGGCTACCTGGACCGATCTGGGAGAGCACGCTCCCATTGGTTTGCTGCTCCACGGGCTCGAAGGCTCCGCACGCTCGGGCTATGCCTACGAAACCTACCGTCAACTGGCGGCGAACGGGGTGCGTCCTGTGGGATTGAATTTCCGGTCGTGCAGCGGCGAAATGAATCGCAACCCCCGCCTCTACCATTCGGGGGACACGGACGACGCGGCGGCGGTCATGGCGCTGCTCGCGCAGCGTTACCCGGACGTTTTACGCGGCGCCATTGGCTTTTCATTGGGCGGCAACGTGCTTCTCAAGTACCTGGGAGAGCGTGGGGAAGAAGCGCACGTGGACGCGGCGGTGTCGGTGTCCGTGCCGTTTCGTTTGGGCGATTGTGCCGCTCGACTGGACCAGGGTTTTAGCCGCCTTTACCGTTGGAACCTGATGCGAAAGCTCCGGGGGAAGGTGGCGGCCAAAGCGGAAGTGCTGTCCAGCGCTTGTTCGGTTCCCGATGCGTTGAACACTCAGACGTTTCGAGAATTTGATGACGCGGTCACAGCGCCCCTTCATGGATTCGCGGACGCGGACGATTACTACACTCGGTCCAGTTCGGAGTCGTTTCTACATGGCATTCGCGTACCGACGTTGTTGCTCCAGTCCTGGGATGATCCCTTCGTCTTTTCGGTCGACGCGGCCCACACACTGGCGCGTGAAAACCCCTATTTAAATCCGAGCTTTCAGTCGCACGGCGGACATGTGGGGTTTGTGGAGGGCGGTGTCCCGTGGCGACCCACATTCTGGGCCGAGACGACCGCCGCCGCCTACTTGCACCATCAACTGACGGCTGGCGAAGGACCGGTTTAGTTGGGATTGGGCGGCTGGTTGCTACCGCTTCCCCCACCGCACTCGCTCAGGCACGCGGCCTTTGAGGCGAAGAACGTGTAGCCTTGGTCACCGCAACCGCTGATGCCCTTGCATTCCCCATCTTTCCAGGCGTATCCCAGGAATTGGGTACAAGTTCCAAATACGATGCCGGTCACGTCTTGGCAGTCCGCGTTGCCACAAATCCAACCGCACTGGTTTTGATTGTCACAGATGCTGTAGCCCGGACAGGGCGGGGCGGCGTACGCGTTGGCGGCGATGGCGCAGTCCGCTTTGAGCCAGCACGTTCCGTCATCTCGACACACGCTCTCGTTGGTGCTCGAGCCGCAGTATTGGCTGGTTGGGCAGTCAGTGTCCGACGTGCAGGGTGGTCGACAGACGCCTTTCGCGTCGGGGAGATTGGCCGGTATGTCGGCGCAGACCAGGCTCGGATCGCATTTTCCGATGGGTGTGCCTGGCGGTGGGTAGCCGCCGCACTCGTCGCCTTCTTGTTTGTAATCGAGGCATATTCCGTTGTTGGGGTTGGGGTTGTAGCACCACTGATTCGGCGTACAGTCCGTATCTTCTGTGCAGGACGTTGTGCAGGGTCCGTCGTGGTCTTTGCTCACGCCGGCTTTGATCCGATAGCACTCGTTGCTGTAGGTCGTGCCGTCGCAGCCACAGTTGAGGAAGCCAATCGCGGTGCACATGTCGGGCACTTGGACACATTGCCCTTCGGTGATGGTGCAGCTCAACGAGTCACAGAACCAGCCGGCGTCGCAGGTGTCTGTTCCATCGCCCAACTGATGGCATTTTCCCCCGGTGGGAGGAGCGCCTAGATCGCATTGTTGCTCACAGCTTTCTTGGGTGGAGAAGGTCTGGAACCCTTTGGGATCGCAGCCACTGACCATGATGCAGGCCTCGCCGACGACCATCCAGCCCAACTCCGCGTCGCAGGGACCGAAGTCCACACCGCCGAGGTTTTGGCAGGTGGAATCACCACAGTCCCATTCGCACATACTGTTGGTGCAGAGGCCGATCCCGAAACATTTGGGTTTGTTGTAGAGATTGCCGGGGTGGGCACAGTCCGCATCCACCATGCACTGCGCCATGAGTTGGCAGCTGCCGGTGTAGCCACAGTATTCATTCTCGTTGCATATTTCGTTGTTGGGTCCACAGCCCTGTACCGGCGGTGTGGTTCCACAGGCCTTCTCACAAGCCTCTTGGGTTAAGTAGAACGTGTAGCCCTGGTCGCCGCACCCGCTGAAGAAGGTGCATACGCCACCGACCGGTGCCCAGCCCAACACCATGTCACAGGCGCCAAAGTTCATGCCACCCAAGTCGGTGCAAGGACCGGGGAGGCCGGTACAATCCATAGCGCAGAGTCCACCGGTACAAATCAACGAGCCCTCACAGTTAGGGAGCTCGTATTCATTGCCATCCGTTGAGCAGTCGGCGACTTCCATGCACGAGCCATCGGCGGCGCACGCCCCGGAGCCGTCGCAGTATTCGGTGACCGCGCAGTCGTCGTTGGACGAACAACCCACAGTACAGTCGATTCCGCATTGGTTGTTGGTGCACACCAGCGTTCCCACGCATCCGATGACAGCGTATTCGTTGCCATCCGCCGAGCAATCCGCCACACCGATGCAGGAGCCATCGGCGGCACAGACGCTGGAGTCGTTGCAGTATTCGGTGGCGTCGCAATCGTCGTTGGACGAACAACCGGTACCGCAGATCATGGTGCATTGGCCTTCGACGCAGTCTATGTTGCCGACGCAATCGTCTGCGTCGTAGCTGTTGCCATCCATCCAGCAGTCGTCGAGAGCGCCGCACGAGCCATCGGCGGCGCAGACGCCGTCGCCGTTGCAGTATTGGTTGT
Organism: Myxococcales bacterium; assembly: GCA_963578115.1. Lineage (GTDB taxonomy): Bacteria > Myxococcota_A > UBA9042 > CAUZBV01. The sequence goes on along the minus strand of CAUZBV010000367.1, from coordinate 363 downwards.
CCTCACAGTCGTCGTTGGATGAACAGCCCTCAAAACAGTCGACGTTGCATTGGTTGTTGGTGCACACCAGCGTTCCATCGCATGCGACGACGTCGTATTCATTGCCCTCCGCCGAGCAATCGGCCAGATCGCCGCACGAGCCATCGGCGGCACAGACGCTGGAGTCGTTGCAGTATTGGTTGTCCGCGCAGTCGTCGTTGGACGAACAGCCCGTGCCGCAGACCATGGTGCACTGGCCTTCAATGCAGTCGATGGTGCCCATACAACCGTCTATGGGGTAGTCATTCCCTTCTTGGAAGCAATCCTCGACCAGTTTACAAACCCCATCCATTTCACAGACGCCGGAGGTGGCACTGCAAAACT
>CAUZBV010000366.1:0-4402 GCA_963578115.1 Myxococcales bacterium | reverse complement strand
CCTTCTCCTCACATCGCTAGCACCGGATACATTGGACAAAGGCCTGGCATTGAATGACAAATCGAAATCAGGCATTCTACCCTTAATGCAAAGAGAGTTATCAAGATGCTGCTCGCGCCTCGGATGGCTTGTTGCAAGCGTTCTTGGGCTGTGTGTCTTTGTGTCTGGAATGCTAATCACGCCGCCATCTGCCTTCGGAAAACCCCCTGCTTGCAAAGGCACGAAACAATACTACAAGGGAAAATGCCGCTATTCGGATGAAATCAAGACGCTTAAGAAGGCGGCTTGGTCCAAGAAACGCAAGAGAGAGCGTGAGGAAGAGAGGAAACGACTGGCGGAGGAGAAGAGACGACTGGAAGAAGCCGCGCAGCAAGAGCGCCATCGGGCCATCGAGCGTGCCCGAATCGAGCGAATACGACAAGGATTGGAGCGGGACCGGGCGGCCCGGGCCGCGCGCATACGGGCTGCGGCACAGAGGGACGCGGCCCGAAAAGCCGCTAGAGAGAAGGCGGAGGAGAGAGTTCGTCAAGAACGGGCACGACGTATTCGCGAGCAGATGAAGCACACACGGCAAAGGACGACCGCGCGCTGCGGTGACGGCAGATGTCAGTCCATCTCAGAAACCCAGTACAACTGCCCTCGGGATTGCGGCGTGGAAAAGCCGTATACAACCGTCTTCGCCAACCGCACTGGCACTGGCATCTACGCAGGATTTGGTGCCAATTTCTGCATGGAGGACGGGGATGCCACGTGTGATAACCTAAAGCCATCCTTCGCGATTCTCACTGGCTTCGAGTACCGACTTGCCAGTTTTCTAGGCGTCAGCGCAGAGGTGGGCTTTAGCGCACTGGCCATGGAAGGAGATTTGGAGCTAACGCAACTGAGCGTTATGCCCTCCATCCGTCTGTATCTCCCCTTTGAACACTTGGATTTCTTCATCGCGGGCGCCATAGGACTGTCCATGATCACGGTTCGTGATTCAATCTCGGAGATCGAGGTGACAGAAACATCCTTTGGAGATTATCGTGTAAGCGTCGGCGCCACCATCCCCCTTAGCGACGCCATGCTCGTGGGCTTGTACGCCTCCATGTTCTTTCATCAGGGCGGCGAGGCGTGCACCACAATTGAGGGTTTCGAAGATTGCATCGACACAACCGAGTTCGACCGTTGGAACACCTTCGAGACTGGGCTCATGCTCCAATTCATGCAATAGGGCCCGTCGGGGTGGCCGTGGAAAAACCAGGGCTGGACGAAGATTCTTCTTTCACACACGCCCGCGCCAACATGGGGCAAAATATTAGGGCGTAACCGCCAGCTCGTCCACAACGGCTTGCTCGATCACGCCCGCTGTGTCGCCGTGGGTCTTGTACACGATGACGCCGGCCTCGTTGATGACCATGGATGTCTCTTTGGGGCCGTAGAGCGTCGCCTGGCTGGGGAAGGGATCGTAGAGTACGGTCATATGCGGGTTGTTCTTGTTCCGCCAACTCTGGCACGCAAACGACGTGGCGGGGTTCCCAAAGGTGTCCTGCAAGATGACCAAGTATCCTTTGTAGCCCTGGTCCGCATATTTCTTCAATCGGTCGTCAATCAGTTTCACGAACTGACCACAAGCCGGTCACCACGCCGCAAAGAGATTGACGTAGGTGGCGTTGTTGCCACAGAGGTTGTGGAGCTCAAATTCGTTGCCATCACAGTCCCGCAACGTGATGTTCAGAAGTGTATCGCCTTGTTCCGTCCCAAAAGCCGGTGGGGCTGTGGGGGGGCACAAGCTGACTTTGCAAATGTTGCCTTGGCTGCACTCAAAGCCTTCCTCGCATTCGCCGCACTCCACACCATAAGGATCTTGCCCACATGCGATGGTGTCCGGACACAAGGTCGGCGCAGCCGGACAGCCGCCCTCGGCCATGCCCGTGGATGCGATGGATCCTGTCAACGTCAGGTTGTTCAAACGAATGGTCATATCCTGGGGGCCACTCTTCATGGTTAGGATCCCCAAGAGCTGCATGACGTCGCCGCTAAAGCACGAATGGGTCGCAGCCGAATCATCCGCAGACTCGGGCCCGTCTACCAACACGGCGGTCGACTGCGCCACATCCACCAGATAGGCGCCGTACGCCGCCTCCGGATAGCTCGCGCCGCAGTTCGCATCGGCCGTGAACGAACCGCTGGTCAATGCCCACTCGCCACCCTGGCCCGCCATGCTCAGAGACAACTCACAGCCACCAGCGATGTCAAAGGTGAGATCCAGCGCTGTGAGACACCCGTTCCCCACAAGATGAGAAGCTTGCGCGGTCACATTGTGATTCTGATAAATGATGTCGCCCACCGACGTGCTCAGGGCCCCTTTGGGCTTCACAGTGCACACAGGCGGAACCGTGTTCGTGTCATCTTTGGGCGTGGGTTCGACTGTCGTCTCGCCGCCACCACCGCAAGCTACCAACAACATACTCGCAACGAATGCGAACAATATTAATGTGTGTCGTACGTATTTCACGGTGACAATGAGACGAGTTGCGCCGCCCAAAGTCAAGAAGCAACTGCCTATTGCCCCAAAGCGCCAAGGTTCATATAGTTTGTGCCATGAAGCGTTCTTCTGTGCTGATCTTCTCGTTTATGCTGACCCAATGCGGGGGATCCACCGACAAGCCGACTCCTCCGGACACCCAGGTTCTCCCGGACACAACCCCAGAGGACATCACGGACATCATCGAAGACACCGCGGACGACACACAACCCCCGCCTGTATTGGTCCCCATGGAGGTGCTGGTGTTGTTGGACGACGAGCCCTGCCCCGACTGCCTGGTGGTCCAGGGCGGCCACCCCGCCCAGTGGAACACCAACCCGGAAGGCAAAGCCGACGTGGAAGTCGACATCAGTGTGTTTGGGGATCACATTCTGCTGGGCTCGCACCCAGAAGCACGCATAGTGCCTGTGCTGGTGGACACCGCCAATCCCACGCTCGTGACCATCGCGCTCAAACGCTACGACCGCAGTGACAACACGGACTACATCTTCAAAGATCCAGGCGATCCCGGCAACAGCGTCATCATCGAAAAATGCGGGCACTGCCACCTCTCCATCCAAGAGACTTGGTACGAATCGGCCCACAAGAACGCGGCGTCGAATCCGGTGGTGCGCGACGTATACGCAGGCACCGCGGTGGCCATCGCGGAAGAGACCCAATGCGTGGAGCGTGGCGGTCAGTGGATGGAGCTGCCTACGCCCGGGTCCACCACCCCATCCATGCAATGCTCGGTGTCGGTGGGGGTGGCATCCACAGGTGGCTTTGGCCACTGCGCCAACTGCCACGCGCCGGGCATTGACGGCCCCGGCGTTGGCACCCGCGACCTACAGGACGCCCAGGGCTGGGCACACGACTATGGGGTCCACTGCGATGTGTGTCACCGGGTGGAGACGGTGGATCTGTCGAGCACCATCCCGGGGGTTGGGGGTCGCCTGCAGATCATGCGCCCCAGTGAAGATCCAAAGTTCCCCGGGCTCGGGGCTGTCGCGCCCCTGACCTTTGGTCCCAACCACGACATCGGCAATGTGTACATGGGGAGCGTGCAACGCGATCATTATCGCCAGTCGGAGTTTTGTTCCGGCTGTCATGAGCAATTCCAAGAGGTGTTGTTGCCTGGGATCAGCGCCGACACGTCCCGATGGCCAGACGGCCGACTGCCCATTCACACCACCTTCAGCGAGTGGCAGGCCAGCCCCCTGAATCCAGCCCTTCCCTGCCAAGGTTGCCACATGCTGCCCTTGGGTCCCGAGGTGCTCAACGGCGCCGATCTGCAGATCATGCCCGAGGTCCAAACGGGGATTGTGGCCGGTTGGATCCGCCCCCACGGCTCCACCCACAGCCACGAGGCCAGCGGGCCGCGCACATCCGAACAGGGACGAACCATGCTGAACAATTCAGTCAGCGTCCAGGTGGTTGAGAGCAGCACCCTCGACAACGTGTTCAGCGTGAAACTGGAAGCCAGCAATACAGCCAACAGCCACGCGGTGCCTACCGGCGAGCCCCTACGCTCCCTGGTGTTGCGCGTGGATCTTCAATGCGATGGCCAGTCCTTGCCCGCGGTCGGGGGACACGCCATCCCCGATTTTGGCGGAGCCTATGACCAGAAAGATGTGGGCAAAGACTGGACACTGTGGCCCGGTGCCCAGGTGGGTCAAGTCATCCGCGTGGTCAAACGAACGGGTGAATATCACGACTACACCGGCTACGGCCCCTTTGGAGATGGCACCTTCAACGCCACGCAAAAAGGCATGCCTGTGGAGGAAGTGGTGGGCATGGCCACCATTACTCAAGTGGATGGCGACACCGTCACCCTGGACACGCCCTTGGCCGAAGGCGATCGTGCCTACCGGGTGGATGCGGGCGGCGTCCCCGTGG
>CAUZBV010000365.1:0-4436 GCA_963578115.1 Myxococcales bacterium | reverse complement strand
CCATTGGCGCCATCCTGCTGATCAGCTTTATCTTGCATGGTCTCACCCCGGAGCAAGGATTGGCAGCAATCGCGTTTGCCACCATCTTGAGCGGCGCGATCGGAAACTTCATTGACCGCCTTCGGTTCAACTACGTCATCGATTTCATAGACATGTATCCAGGTTTCTCGTACCCAATATACAATGTGGCAGACATTGCAATCACGGCAGGTGTCCTCCTGTTGATTGTGGAAATGCTCGTAAAGAAGAAAGCGTCTTTCTTACGTTCGACCGGTCGACAGAAAGAGGAAGGGAAAGCCTAATGCACGGCCCTTTCGAAATCTTTGGAATCGAGTTTCCGGCGTATTTTACGCTCTTGATGATCGGGTACATGCTGGCAGTCTATCTCGCCGTTCGAGTCGGTGCGAAGGAAGGCTTGAACCCAACCAAGCTGGTCGACCTCGGCATCATTTTGTTGATTGGCGGCGTCTTGGGTTGTCGGATAGCGCATGTTCTCTTCGACGGACAGCTCATGAACTACTATTATTGGTGTGTTGATCCGCTACGGAGTACCGGGCAATTCCTCGCTAACTCGCTTCCCTGCGCGACTGATCAACAGTGCGTTGACGCCAGCCTGGGCGAACTCTGCCACACCATCCAAGGCACATGTCACCGTGGCCAAGACTGTTTGTTGCCCCTGAAGTTTTGGTACGGCGGGCTGACCTTTTATGGGGGATTGTTGGTCTGTATTCCATTGGGGATCTGGACCTTGCGTCGGTTTCGATTGCCAGTCTGGAAAGTGGGCGACTTGGTCGGATTCGCAATCCCCTTGGGGTTGGGGTTTGGTCGCCTGGGCTGTTGGTTTTCGGGTTGCTGTTTTGGGGCGCTGGCCGACGAACCATGGGGTGTGAGTTTCCCCAATGGTTCAATGGCGTGGTTGCAACATTTCGACGCCAACCTGGTCGGTGCCGGTGATCCATCGTCACCTGTTCATCCCACGCAACTCTATTCCCTAGTCACCAATTGGGCGATTTTCGGCTTTTTGTACTGGTGGTACCGACGAAAACGCACCTTTGACGGCGAAGTGTTTTGGCTCTTCGTGCTTCTCTATGCCGTGTCCCGCTTCATCGTTGAACTGTGGCGCGCAGACGAACGGGGCGGAGTGGTTGGTTTATCCACAAGCCAAGCCATTGGTGTTGCAATGCTCGTGACGTCCATCTGGATGCTTCACCGGCTGTATCAAAAGTCGCTTGCACCCGACCCATCGTCCGGTTACAATCCTTAGTACTGGAATAACCCAGCTTTGTGCACAGTCGTTTCTCGGGAGGAAGAGAATATGACCCAATGGAGGCCTGCTCCAATTCCGCGGCCGAAACCAACCCCGCAAGGTTAAGTCCTTCTTTGTTTGGTTTTTGGGTTTGCGAAATGCAATGTTTTGAGGCGATCTTGTCCATTCATATTGTTGAGTGAGCGAGGTGGGTGTATTGTTTTGTTTACCAGCCTCAATAAATCTACTGACACTCACCACACAACCCGGACAACCCTATACTAGTCGTCGTTGACCGGAAGAGCCGGTATGGACACATTTGTATTTGTGTTTTCCATCCGTACGACCACCGTAAGCGTTTCACCTCGCTGAATGGTCACATAGCGAACCCATCGGTCCCACCCTTCTTTTTCCAAATGTAAGAGATAACGTTGGGCTGGCAAATCCTTGCGCGTGTACGGTGCTTCGCCGACGCGAACTTTGTCGATAAAGACCGATACACCCTCACTGGGTTCGGCGCGAACTTCCAAATGGCCGGTATAGTTTTTCTTGCTCAGCCGAATTATTGCTCGATTGGGCTGGTTCGCTACAACCGTGTAGCGCTCCGTATTGGGGTAATAGTCGACCTGCTCGGCTCGAAGAGCAACCGTTGAAATCGGAAGCCTCAGTCCACTGACTGGCGTGTAACCGACGAATACGTCGTTCACACGAATGGGAACACGGTCGGGTACCGACTGAAACACCACTTGTTCGACACGCCCCACTCTCGCGATGCACTTGTTGAGCTTTTCGGTCACTTCGACGCTCACCACGTCCTTGACCGTCGTGCGTAGGTAGGCTTGCAGATACAGGATCGCTTTGTCACAACGGTGACTGGCTTCGGCAATGATCCCTAAGTTATACAGAACATCCGCATCGGTCTGACCCAGGCGCTGTTGAGCCAAGATCTTGTGGTACGTCGCAATCGCGGCCTTGTACTGACCGCGTCGAACCTGACGCTCGGCCTTCACGCGGAATTGTTCAGCTCGGGTATCCGAAGTGGAAGCCTCGGGGCGGGCCACCCGCTCCTGAGCTTGCACGAGCGGGACACCCCAGATCATGACGCTGGTCAGGCTGAGAACAAGGACACTAAAGAAAAATCGGTTTAATCCAACCATAGGTTATTGACGATACACCCGAATGCGACGTTTCGAAAAAAGCTTATTTCCTACACGGGCACGAACCGTAATGTGATTCATGCCCTCCTGGAGGTTGATATCCGTGGAAAAATTCAACGATTCGACCGGCCCCGTAGCACGGCGGTACAACACTTTGTCATGTTCATGAAATATCATCAGATCCAATGGAGCCTTCGGTTCCGACTGTGGAAACACGGCGGTTCCTCGCAAACGAAAAACTGGCGAACGAACAATTTGTTGAGGGGGTTCATCGAAATCAATAATGGGTTGGACAACCTGTGGTCGAATCGTAGTTTTCACCGTCTTTGGAATGCGGACAGCCTGGTCGGCAGCCAGCAACTTTTCCGCAAGAACCCACCCATATCCATACTCCATGACGGGGACGCGAACCCATTTGCCCAATGCGGCGTCCGAGACAAAGGGGACATTGGATGGAATGAAGCTGAGCACCGATGCGGACGATGAAGCTCCTGCCCTCATCGGGATGACGTCTTTCTGTCCAGCCCACCTAGAAAATCGATCCACGAGGGCCGCTTCAGGACGCTGCTCGATGGGGATGGACAGGTCATGTACAAATCGATGACCCAAGGCGCTCTCGTTGAGGACAAGCTCCAACTTCAGTCCACTGGTGACCGCCTGCTCTCTGACCTCAATATCAAACTCGAGATCGGCCGTTTCTTGTGGTCTTAATGAGGTTAAGTCCATGCGCCCTTTTGTGATGAAAACCTCGTCAGCACCTCGGTTTACCAAAGACGCTTTCACCTTCTGAGCAACACCCTCGCCCAGGTTGTGGACGCGTATGCGCAGCTTGATCTTTTCGCCGGGGTTGGCCACTCCATCACCATTGCCCACAAGATCAATCAACTGCATGGTGTACGCAAAACGGGGACGCGGACGGGATTGGATGGGAATGTGTAGAATGGTCGAGGAAACCCCAGAAATGGGATCGTGGGACCGATCATAGTAGGCTTGCGCCGTGACCCGTGGGGATTGGGTGCTCAGCCCTTTTGACAATTTGATGGGCACAGACCAAGTACGGGTCTCTCCAGCTGGAATCCGACCGATGAGAAAATCCCGTTCATCCATCACCCCAAGCGACGATTCTGTCGACACCCGAATCCGATGAACAGCCCGCTTCCCCGTATTGGTCACGCGAAGAGTTAACTTGAATGTCTCACCCGCCACAACGGGTCCACCCTCTCGATCCGTGGCGATCTCTAGCTGCAATGAGGGCTTCCGGGGGTTGGCTCCAGCATTCCAGTCCACGTCCAAGCGCCCCATGGCTTCAACAAAATCGCCCAGTTGCTCTCGTTCAGCGATGGCAAAAACAGGCTTTGAACGGGCCAAAAACTCCTTCGCAGAGGGTCGGCCAGCATCCAACAAGATGCGTTGAGCCAAACTTTTGGCAAAATCGCCCTCATCTTCCGTATCCGAAGCATTTTCCGTCTCGCTTTCCTCCTGGCCGTCCGCTGGGGAATCCAGATACGGGATCCGGATGAGTGCAGCAGCGTCTTGATGCGTCTCTGTTTGGCCTTGTAGCGAGTTCTCCAGAGCGCCTTCACCACCAGGACGATGGACACCGAGATCCGAGCCATCCTTGGAAACTGTTACGGGAACCAACGCTACATGAGGGGTAATTCCTACCCCCTGAATCGACTCTTCTCCAGGTGTGAGGTACTGCGCGACCGTTAGTTTTAGGGCGGCGTCCCCGATCTCATACAAAACCTGAACGGAACCTTTGCCCCAGGTCTGCTGACCCAAAATGATGGCACGGTCCGAGTTCTTCAGCGCGCCAGCCACAATTTCAGATGCGGAAGCGCTACCAGCGTTGACCAAGACCACAATGGGTACGTTGCGCGACGTGCCCTGGTGTGAGGCCACTCTCTCCTCGCGAATACGCGAGCCGGATCCCACGGTGGCTACAATGATGCCGGAATCCAGGAACAGATCACTGACGTCGACCGCCTGGTCCAACAAGCCGCCGGGATTGTCTCGGAGATCCAAGATTAGAC
>CAUZBV010000364.1:0-4436 GCA_963578115.1 Myxococcales bacterium | reverse complement strand
TGTGACAGCTATGATGCCACCTGTGGCGGCGTCATGACCTGTGGTGCCAACGCCGACGAGTCCTGCGCGTTGGGCGATTGCGCCACCTGGTGGGATGCGGCAGCAGAGGGTACGGCGGCGGATACGTCCGGCGCGACCCAAGGTTGTTACACCTATCACTTGGGTGTGGCGGGTACGGACGCGGCGTCTGCCGATGTTCACTGCCCACACGCCAAGGGTGAGGCCATCTGCGCCGAGTAAGACATGATTGACGGCTAGACCGTCAGGCCTGTGTCGGGCGTGTTTTGTGCACGCCCGAGCAGGGAGAGTCCCAAGGGGCGGAGGAGCAATCCTTCGCCCCTTTTTTATTGCCTCACTCGCGCACATTCCATCGGTTGGACCGTTTCATTCGTTCTGGGTCGGACGGCGACAAGCTTCGTCGAGAACGCATCGTGATGGTATGGATTGAGCCATCCCAACGTCCATCGTTCTCGACGACGTCAAGTGGCCGGAGGGCCGAAGCGTGGCTTCCTAGGCTGGCGCTGGAGCTTGTGTAGACTCACACGGGTCGTTTCCCTCGACAGGCGTCTTGTTGGGCTGGTTGGGGCGGGTATCGAGGAATTGGATTGGCAAGGGCTCAAACCTCGCAGGGAGAAGAGCAAAAAAAAACGCGCTGCTCGAGAGCAACGCGTTTCTTGTTCGATGGAACGAGAAGCTTACCAGCCTCGGTCACCACCGCCACGGCCACCGCCGCCGCCGCCGCCATAGCCGCCGCCACCACGACCACCGCCGCCGCCGCCGCCGCCGCCGCCGCCGCCGCCACGTGGGGCTCGGTCGCGGGCTTCGTTGACGGTCAACTGACGGCCTTCCATTTCAGTGCCATTCATGGCTTCGACAGCTTTGTCGCCGTCGTCGTCATTTACAAAGGTCACGAATCCAAAACCACGGGAGCGTCCGGTTTCCCGGTCCGTGATGACTTTGGCCTCTTCAATTTGGCCATGACTTTCGAAAGCTTGGCTCAACTCTTGGTCGCCCGTACTCCAGGGCAATCCACCGACAAATAATTTCTTCGACATACTCTCTCATCTCTCTTTGGAACGCTTTAGACGTTCTTTCTTACCGGGACAGGACCCTGTTGAAACTACAACAAGGTCTTTGCACGGATTTACTTTTTACCAACGCATACGCAAGCGCATGCAACGCTTCTTGTAAAGGGTTAATGGCGTCCCGTCTACAGAAACCCGCTTTGAGGTGAACTTACTGTGTGTGGTTGGCGACTCTGGAGGCGTCAAAAGCCGCGCACCCATTGGGTTGCGGTCGGTCCCTGTGAGTTACTGGCGCTCTCTATAAATCGTGAGGCGAAGGTGAAGAAGGGTGGGGATTAAAAAAAAACGCGCCGCTCAAGAGCAACGCGTTTTTTCGTTCGATGGAACGGTGAGGCTTACCAGCCTCGGTCACCACCGCCACGACCACCGCCGCCGCCGCCGCCATAGCCGCCGCCACCACGACCACCGCCGCCGCCGCCGCCATAGCCGCCACCACCACGACCACCGCCGCCGCCGCCGCCGCCGCCGCCGCCATCGCGACGAGGAGGTCGTTCGCGCGCTTCGTTCACCGTCAGCGTGCGTCCTTCCATCTCAGTGTTGTTCATTTCTTCGGTCGCTTTCGTGCCCGCGTCATCTTCAATGAAGGTGACGAAACCGAATCCCCGGGACCGGCCGGTCTCACGATCCGTGATTACTTTGGCTTCCTCGATTTCTCCGAAACTCTCGAATGCCGAACGCAAAGCATGGTCATCCACACTCCAAGGAAGACCACCAACAAACAATTTCTTAGACATTTTCCATTATCCTTAATTATGAGCACCAGCACTGTACCCAGTACGACGTATATCGATATGAGCTTGGGTTGGAGCCAATCTTTACAAAGCATGATTCAACACCATGCTAACCAATCTTGTACAAGGTTCCGAGTCGAGCGTCCAGCAGATAACGTATGTCTCTCCAAAAACGATCGTGTACCTGCGGGACATTTCGGCCTGGGGTTGAGGACGGTGGGCGGGTGGTCGTTGGACCGGAGAAGGTTGAGGCTAAAATACCCCGGCAACCCCATAGCACGAGGAAATCATTGGTTAATATTTAGTTGGTATGCTCGTTGCTTTAGGCGGGGCCGCCGGGCATCGGAGACCCCGGTTGAAAAGGAGAAGAATAATGAACGCATTGCGAAGACTCGACCCACGGACTATGAGCGCCGAAGGGCTCTGTACGGCGGTGGCCATCCTCTTTGTGTTGTTTGGAATGGTGTACGGTTCGTAATCCCCTCGTTTTCCTGTTCCCAATCATCTGATACAACGGACATGGAGGCTGATGTGTCCGTATCCATGACCCAATGTGACGAATGTGGCGAGGAGTATCCCGTTGTCATGGACCGGTGTCCCGGCTGCGACCAGAAGGATACCTATGCTGATTTGCGACGAGAGCAGGGGATTCATCCCTTGCTCCGTGCCCTCGTGTGGTTGTTGACGATCGCCATTGTGGGCATGGTGTTTTACGGACTGCATCGCATCATTAATGCCCCACACAGGACGGGTGGGGGAGACAATCCCCCCTCTGGCGACCTGGAGCGAGGCACTCTGAACGCGGAACGATTGCGGGCGGAGGGGGTTGTGGCATGCGCTGGCGCGTTGGATTCGTCTCCCATCGCCACGAGTTGTGACACATTGGACGCCAACACCCCCATGCGCGGGACACCCTTGGGTTGCTTTTGTGACATGGTGTTTCAGCGCAACCTTCGCAAGCGATTTTGCGAGGACTTGGTCCAACCCATTCATGAAGAGTGCTTCAAGCAAGCTACCGAGTACCCCGACCCCCAGGGTGCGGAAGTGGGCTATAACAACTGCGTGGTTTCGAAGGTGACCCAGCACCTGGGCCCGGCGCTGGATCAGCGCGCCAAACGTTGCGGCGTGAAGGTGTATTGACCGCCGACCCCATATAGTCCGAATTGCGGTAGAAATTCGAGGTGAAGAAGGCGTATACTATCGCCTAGGCTCATATCGACACGGATCCAATAGGATTGCTATGAAACGAATTCTCCAATTTTCGGTTCTTGGTCTGCTGGCTATCACCATGGTGGGTTGCGCGGGAGGAATGGGGCCTACGCTGACGATCTCCGCCTTTTTGCTGTCACTCAACCTTCTGATGTATGGCTGTGAACCAACGACGGATACCGGCAACGGTACTTGGGAGCAATCGTGCCAAAACAACAAGGTCGTTGAACTGCTATGCCCCGAAGGCATGGCCTGCAATTACGGCATGGGGATGACCCTCTGTGACGACGGTTCGTGTTTGGATGAGTTCGTCGATGGGCCGGATGCTACGTGCCCGGAGACTTGCGACGGCGAGTGGGGAAAAGATTGTATTGAGGGCAAGATCACCAAGTTGTGTTGCCCAGAGGGCGACATTTGCAACTTTGGGATGGCTCCCTATCAGGACTGTGGGGACGGCGAGTGTGTTATGGAGCCCGACACGTGCCCGGATACCTGCGACGGTTCCTGGGAAAACTCCTGTGCAGACGGTGTTGTGGTTAAGATGTGTTGTCCCGAAGGGGTGTCCTGCAACTATGGCCAGACCATGCAGATCTGCGAAGACGGTTCGTGTGTCGATACCACAGAGGCCCAGTGCCCGGAAACCTGTGACGGCGAGTGGGGAAAAGACTGTGTCGATGGGATCTACACCGATGTCTGTTGCCCGGAAGGCGCGATTTGCAACTTCGGCCAAATTCCCATTGAAGACTGCGGTGATGGAACCTGTGCGGTTCAGCCCGACACCTGTGACGAAAAGTGCGACGGCACCTGGGAACAAGCATGCGAGGACAAGAAGCTTGTACAGATGTGCTGCCCGGAAGGCGTGGCCTGCAACTACGGCGAAAATCTGGTGGTCTGCAAAGACGGCAGCTGCCTCAATAAAATGCCGGGCGATACGGAACAATGTCCCGATGAGTGTGACGGAAACTGGGGCCAGGTGTGTGAAGACAACCAGCTTGTCGAAGCGTGTTGCCCGGCCGACATGATCTGCAACTTTGGCATGACCACGGTGATGTGCGACGACGGAACCTGTGTGAATATGCCTGAGAAGTGCGAAGAGAAGTGCGACGGCACCTGGGGAATTGATTGTGTCGATGGGATCTACATCGATGTCTGTTGCCCGACCGGCGTGGAGTGCAACTTCGGGCAGATCCCGATTGAAGACTGCGGCGATGGAACCTGTGCGGTTCAGCCCGACACCTGTGACGAAAAGTGTGACGGCACCTGGGAACAGGCTTGCGAGAACAACAAGGTCATCCAGAAGTGCTGCTCCCCGCCCGGCAGTGTGTGCAACTTCGGTCAGACCATGAAGATTTGTGAAGACGGATCGTGTGTGAACGGACCGGCGATGTGTCCGGCGAGCTCCCAATAACCC
>CAUZBV010000363.1:0-4438 GCA_963578115.1 Myxococcales bacterium | reverse complement strand
GATAGGGCTCGGCTGCGTTGCATGCAGCGCCAGCCATGTAGCCCGAGAACAACCCTTTCAGCCACGCGCGCCGGACATACGCCTGGCGATCCAACCCAGCACAGCGCCGCCCAAAGACAAGGCCGTTCACCGCAGTCACCTTGAGGGCATTGTGTTGAGCATCCAAAATGACGCTCCCCGCCCCTACTCGCAACGCGTTGTGCTCAAGCTCGCATCGGCTGCACACGTCAGTCTTCTGCTTCGACTGCCCAAAGAAGTGGAGCTCCCATTTCGGAGCGGAGAGCGACTGAACATTGAAAGCGCCCAGCAATGGGATGAAAAAGCCAACGTCTTTCGTCGAGCCACGTTGGTTCGAGATGGTAAGCGTGAAATCCGCCTAATCTTTCAGGTCAACCAATTGCTCTCCAACGACTCGTTGCCCGAGGGGTTTCGGATACATCGTGGCACGAAAGTCGTTTACACCGAATCAGCTCGTATAAAAGACCTGTGCTTTGCCATTACGGAACACCGCACGCTGCATGTCGATGTGCAAGACTCACGAGCGGAATTAAAGCCTGGCCACAGCCTGAAAATGCCGCTGGGGGATGGCTCGTTTCTGGTGTGGGCAATCGATAACAGACAAACCCAACACACCACATGTGAGAATTATGGGGACGATGTGATGTCGTGGCTCGCGGTCCGTGTGTCCGAAAACTGAGGCCACGTGTGAACCGTGACGGTCGCAACAGAGCGTCGGAAAAACACAAACGAAAGAGGGAACACCCACCAGCGGGACCGATACCGATTGTACACATGCGCCCAGTTGTCGTGTTGTTGCTCTGCAATCGAGCGAGCACGCGACGATAAGTCTGTGGCCAAGGCCGCCTGAAGGTCATCAAGGCGCCGCGTTAGTGTTCTGAGACGGCCGAACACCGCCACCACCCAAAGCGCACCGAGAACAATGAGACTGATTGTTGGCCAATTCACATGGGGAGTGTAGTTGAAAGACGGTACACTCACCACTACGATAACGAAGAGTATGAAACGACGACAGACCATCTCCGTGACGATCGCCTGCTCTCTTCTTCTGATGGTGGGTTGCGGTGGAAGCAAAGCCGATGATCCCAACGATATCTCGCCAGACGGTGGGGCCGATGTTCCGGAAGTCGATCTCGTCTCCGAAGGCATCGTCCACCTCAACGCGCTCCGGTTGGCAGCAGGACTAACACCCGTTGTACTGGATTCGGAGCTGTCACAAGGTTGTTCGGCGCACATCGACTACATGCTGGCCACAGGGAATGTTGTCCACCGGGAAGATCCGTCTCATCCTCGATATACGGTCGAAGGTGCCCAGGCGGGCGAGAACGCCACACTAAGCGCCGGCGTTGTGGACCTAGTGGATGCCATCAATGCATGGGTGATGGAGGTCTACCATCGCTTGCCCTTGCTCCATCCCGGACTGACCGCAGTAGGAGCCGCGTTTTCTGAAAACCACGCGTGTCTCGATGTGTTTTCAGCGCACCTTCCCGTCCCAGGCCATCCACCCATTGCATATCCGGGGGCCAACCAAACACACATCCCCACCACGTATCCGGGACACGGCGCCGCTACCCCGCTGCCGGCTGAGTTGTCACCGCCAGTCGGTTTCATCATTAGCTTGATATTGAACACATCCCTGACCCTTGGGCCGGATATCGTGGCAACACTGGACGACGTGGGCACAGGAGAGCCCGTTGATGTGTTGATATTGCCACCAAAGAGCCCCACAGATCCTTTTGCTACCTTTCAACAAAACGCGATTCTCATTGTTCCGCACGACGAGCTCACGGCGCACACGACCTACCGCGTGACGGTCACCGGGACGACGCACCTCGATCGAGGGGAAGAGTCCGTCACGATGTCGTTGAACGAAGTCTGGGAGTTTACGACTGCCGATTGAGCGCGTTTCGCAACGTGTCCGGAATGTCCTCGGGCTGAAAGGTCGAATAGGCAATGGTCGCGTGCGTGATCCGAATCACACAACGCTGGCGATCATCCGCATCATAGATCCGATAGCCAAGAACAAACGAACGAGTGCCGACGTGTTCGCAGTGCACGTCCAAGATGATGTGATCCCCATGACGCATCGGAATTTGAAAACTGGCCTCGGCCGATACGACGGGCGTCGCGGCACCGCCTTCGAGAAAGGACTCGGGAAACAACTGGCCAACCCATTCGTTGTACCAAGCCTCGTAGGCAAGGTGCGTGTAGGTAAACACCCGAGGAAAGAACACGATGCCTGCATGGTCGACATCACTGAAGGGGATCGCATAGGGCAAGGGCCAGGTACTGAGCTTATGGCCCGTGAGCTCTGTGGTCATTCGTTTGGGTTTCATCCACTTCTTCCTTGTTGTTGCGACTCGTTCGCCGTGTACTGAACGGTCCAGCCTCTTTCCAAAGCCATTTGCCGAAGAGACGAACGCTCCCCATCCGTGTGGGATGGGTTCACCACGATAGCCAATCCAGTAGCGAGTGTCATCATGGGCACGTCGTCCCACGAGTTGCCGACCGCGAGAAGAGGCACCCGACCAATGGACTGTTGAATACAAGTCACCTTCCCTTCGCCCATGGACATGGGTTTTTGAATGCGGTTGGTCAGCTTACCCTCGGACTTTTCCACGTCAATCGCGAGCACACAATCGTCCGGAACACCCAGACGACGAGCTCCCGGAAGCACCACCCAGACGGGACTCGCGGTCACAATATAAACGCGCCATTGCAAAGCGTATAGTGCGCGAATTAGCGCGACCATCTCGGGGTATATTCGCGTGGCCGCATGGTCGTCAAAACACGCTTTCGCCCAGTCCGCGACCTGGCCTACCGGCAGTCCTTCGCACACTTGAACTGCGAAGATGTGTGCTCGATGCTGATCGTGCTCAAAGAGCTTGGCATGGTGAGAAAAGATCGGTCCGATGTCCTCGGACGGGCGAAACAAATCGTGCCTATCCACATACGCCAAGAAGTCCTCACTGGCGTCCCCAGACCACAACGTGCCATCCGCGTCGAATACGGCAACCGGGTCCTCCACGTCAGCGGATACGGTCAACAAGTCATGCAACGCTTCGTCCACACTTGGGCTCCATTGACCGTACTCCATGGAGCGAGCATACTGGGTACCGTCTCGATTGAATAGCGTTGAAAATCAATGTTTTTCGGCAAAGAGCCGGACGAGAAAAACCATGCAAGAATCACATCCCAAGCCCGTCGCTTTCAAGAAACGATCCCTTCGTAGCGTGGTGTTAACCTGTACTGCGCTTACATTGTGCATGCCTGTGCTACCAGCCTGTGTCCCAATCATCGTGCACGACGACGTCGCCATGGCACCCTCTGCGCCACCACCCATTCGGGTCGAGACTCGCACACGAAAGCCAGGTCCTCGACACGTCTGGGTGCAGGGACGTTGGCAATGGAGCGCACGCGCGGGGCGCCATGTGTGGTCACCGGGAACCTGGAAACGTATACGGCACCCCCATCATCGACATTGGATCCAAGGTCGCTGGGTCAAAACACCACGGGGTTGGAAATGGTCACGTGGCCACTGGCGCTAAAGGAAACCACCCGCCGACCGTAGACACCCCCAAGCAATCAAGCACCATCCCTGGAGACAAACTATGTATCCCAAGACCATTCCAGGTCTGTACCACGACCGAGTTGAGCGCAATGGCGATCGAATCGCGAACCATTACAAGGATTCGTCGTCTGGCCAGTGGACCGCCATCACCTGGCGTCAGCACGTTGAGCAAGTCCGAAAACTGGCCTATGGTCTGCACGCCCATGGTGTTCAGGCGGGTGACCGCATCGCCATTCTGAGCGAAACCCGACACGAGTGGATGCTCTGTGACCTCGCCATTGTCAATGTGGGTGCCGTCACCGTGGGCATCTACCCAACGAGCACCGTTGAACAAACCCGCTACATTCTGGAAGACGCAGGCGTGGACATCGTCTTTGTGGAAGATCTCAGCCAGATGGAAAAGGTCAAGCAAGCCTGCTCGAAGCAAGGCGTCTCCAAGACGATCATTCTCTTTGAAGAGGCTGGACAAGCGAAGGGGCCCAACGCGTTGGGCCTGCACGAGTTAATGAGCCAAGGCGACCCGCTGGCCCAAGAGGACAATGCGCTGTTTGAGCAACGTTGGCGCGCCATCCAACCCGACGCCTTGGCGATGCTCGTCTACACATCGGGCACTACGGGGCCCCCAAAGGGCGTCATGCTGACCCACAACAACATTTACAAGACCATTGAATCGATCGCAGACGCCCTCCCACACGAACCGGATGACTTGGGCATTGTCTTCTTGCCGCTGGCTCATAGTCTGCAACGCGTGGCGAGCTATGCCGGGATCTACACGGGAGGAACGGGAGTCTTCGCAGAACGTTTGGACAAGATCATCGATCACATGCAGTCCTTCAATCCCACAGTTCA
>CAUZBV010000362.1:0-4448 GCA_963578115.1 Myxococcales bacterium | reverse complement strand
GCTGATGGCGGCCGCCAATCCGACAATAAAGGCCAGATTGGGCCCCACGCTGCTCATCTTGTTGTAGGTGGCGATGCCCTCCTGGCCCTCGAGCATGGCGCCCAGGATGACGAACGTCGAACACAGAATCGCGGCGGTCCAGAACCGGACCATTCGGGACGCCACCGCGGTACCGAACACGTTGGCGGCGTCGTTGGATCCCAGCGACCAGCCGAGAAACACTCCTGAGATGACCTGCCACATCGTTAGATTTGTCTCTTGATGGCGATGAGGCTGATGCGGTCTGCCACCCGCTCCGCACGGTCCGAGACCTCACCGATGAGCAGGATGAGCTCTTTGAGCAAGATCTTCGTGCCCGTCTCCAGATCGCTCTGAAACAACTCGGTGATGAGCTTTCGTTCCATCTGGTCCGAACGGCTCTCCCCCTGGTCCACCTCCTTGGTGGTGTGAAGCGTGGCTTTGGGGTTGGTCATCAGGACCGTCACGGCTTTGCGGACCAACTGATAGGTCTCCAGGTTGACGTTCACGAGGTCATGGTACGCCTGGCGGAACGATTCAGGGACCAGCAATTGCTGAGTGTGAATCACAAAAACGATGGTCTCGGCGATGTTGGGCAAGCGGTCGTAGGTTTCCAGCAGGCCCAGGATGTCGCCTCGGCTTTCGGGCAAGAGCGCTTTTCCGTAGAGCAAGTGTTCGATCTCACGGCGTTGGTCATCGGCTTTGGACTCCACCTGGTGAATTTGGCTCACGAACTCCGAGAAGGCTTCGCCGAGACCATTGCAAAAATACTCGTTCATGGCTTCACCGAGCAATTCAAAGCAGGAATCGCATCGATCAAAGTAAGCATCGATCAGGGGTTCCACGCGGGTCTGTTGTTTCCAAAAAGCCATCGTTCTTACTCCAGTTTGTTCACGGTTGGCCGGCGTCAGTATGGCACGGGTTCGCCCACCCGATAAAGAAAGCGCCGGTTTCGGACCCGGCGGATTGAGGGGCTAATCAGCGGCCATGGGGGCGGCGCCAAACACGCGTGCATTGTCTTGAGCGTCGGGCGGGCTGTCCGCCCAGCTGACCGCCAGGGCGGTAATGATGCCCACCACCAAGGCCCAAAACACGGGCAAAAAGCCAAACATCGGCAACCAGCCCCCCATGCCCAACCACAACACGGCGTTGGCCGAGAGGATGGATGCGACGGCCCCTTTCAGGGTGAAGCGTTGCCAACGCACCCCCAAAAAGAGGGTGGGTACCAGGGTGACGTAGCCGAAAAAAGCAATCTTGGCGATGTCGAAGACCGATTGGCCCATGGTCATGCTGAGAATGTAGACCAATACAGCGATTCCAACCCCGAAGAGACGCCCGGCGAGCACATCGTTGCGTTGCCGGTCGGCGGGCAAGTAGGGATCCATGGCGTCACGAACCAGCATGGAGCTGAGGGTGAGAATTTGGGCATCCAGCGTGGACATGACGGCCGCCAACACCGCCAAGAACGCCACCGAAGCGAGCCACGGGGGCAGGTGTCCGTTGGCCATGAGCCAGAAGATCTTGTCCGACTCTTTTCCATCCAGTCCGGCGAACTTGGCGGCGCCCCACACGCCGATGAACACCGCCGGGAGCCAGATCGCGATCAACGCCGGTGGATAGAGCTTGCAGGCGCTTTGGATGGCCCGGTCGTCCTTGGCGGACATCAGCCGTACAAACATGTGGGGAAAGCCGATGACGCACAGGGAGATGGCCAAGCCCCACGATGTCCAGGCTTGGGGAGTGAAGAGCCCCTCGGATGGAAGCGTCAGGTGCTGCGGGGCCTTCTCTGCGACCGCGGCTGTGGCTGCCTCCAGTCCGCCCATCGATCCCGACATGAAGAAAAAGGCTCCGACCATGAAGGCCATGAAGATCAGTCCCTGGATGACGTTGGTCCAGGCGGTGGCCCGCATCCCGCCCAACGCGGTGTAGATCAGCGCGACGGTCAACACCAATAGGCCGCCCGTCCAGGACGGGATGGCTCCCTGGCTGGCGCTGGTCAGGGTGAGCGATGCACCGATCACACCGCTCACCATGTAGGGCAAGGTGTAGAGGGTGAACGCTCCGAAGAGGAGCAGGCCGAGACCACGGGATTGAAAGCGCTTGGCGAAGAGTTCGGCGGGTGTCAGAGCCCCCAAACGCTGTCCCATCCGTCGGGCCGGCGCCCCGATGGCCCAAAAGGTCAACGGGATCCCCAGGGCGATGATGGGGGCGTTGAGCCCAAAAAGACCGATCCCATGGTGGTAGGCTTTGCCGGGGATACCGATGAGTACGAAGGGTGTGCAGTTGGTCCCAAACAACGCCATGAAGAGCACAAAAGGTCCCAGTGTGCGGCCCGCCAAGAAGTACTCATCCGGCGATTTGCTCGATCGTCGACTGGCGAGCAATCCCACCGTGAGAACCACCAAGATGTAGAGACCAAAAGCGACGGCGACGATCATCAGCGGGCTCATGCGTCGTCCTCCCGCCAGATGTATCGGCAGAAAAAGAGCAAGAACACCCAGGCCAAACCCAGCCACGTCATGCGGTACAAGAGCTCTTCCGGGAGCCACCCCCAGTAGAGGACGGGTCGTTGCACTCGCCAGAAATCGAGGTGGAGCACCAGCAGCACGACGGCGCTGATCCAGGCAATCCAGCGGGCGTTTTTTCTGTTTATGCTCATGGTTTTGTCCCGTCCTGCCGATAGGGTGGAACGGGACACCCTCATAGCACCGACTCGATGGTCCTACATCCACAACTCGTGTGGAGGGTGGTGGTTGAGGTGACCGTGCTGGTTTGAACGAAAAATACCCCGTTCCGTTTTGTGCCTTTTGGTGTACACTACTAGGCATTCAATGTGTGTTGGTGGATCGAGAAATTCGTTTCTTGGAGGAATGTAATGCGCAACCTTTGTTCGCGTACTGTCCGCTTGGGTGGCGTTCTTGCCGGTCTTGCAGTGCTCACTTTGAGTTTGTCATCGTGTGCGTCGGATCCCAACTCGTCGGAGCCGGGCCCCGATCCCAACAGCGACACAACCACACAACCGCCACCGCTGGCGGATGCCGGCCACCAATCCGACACGATCCAGACCCCTCCGCCCGTCGAAGAGTGTGTGTCCACCAAGAGCTATTTCAAGCAATACGTGTGGGGGCAGGTGCTCAGCCAAAAGTGTCTCGGCTGTCACAACAACCAAGGGTTGGGCAGCGAAACGAATTTCGTGCTTCAGACATCGTCCATCACCGGGTACATGGACCACAATTATTGGGCGGTCTCCAACATCGCAGGATTTGAGTTCCAAGGGACCTCACTCTTGCTCTTGAAGCCCACCCTGCAGATCAGCCACAAGGGCGGCGAAGTCATTCAAATCGACAGCGAGGAATACGGCATCCTCGAAGAATTCATCCCGCAGGTTGCGAATCCCATCGAATGCGCCGAACCCGTGGGCGAGGACGAGGCATTTTTCGAGAACGTGGTGATGACCAACGCGTTGGAGACGTATCGAAAGGCGACCATGCTGTTGACCGGGCGTCATCCCACTGTGGACGAAGAGGCGTTCTTGGAAGTGGGCGGTGAGCTGGCGCTGTCGCAGCTCGTGGATGGACTCTTGCTGGAAGAGGGATTTTACCAGTGGCTCCGTGAGAGCTTCAACGATCGCCTGCTGACGGACAAATACATGCCGGGCGGGTCGTCCACCGGATTGATGAACACCGCGGATTACCCCAATCGTCGTTGGTACGACGACATGGAGTACCCGGTAGACACCTACTTCCGCACCTTGGGCAAGAAATACACGAACTTCGCGGTGGCTCGGGAGCCTCTGGAGTTGATCGTCCACGTGGTGCGCAACGACCGACCGTTTACGGAGGTGCTCACGGCGGATTACATCATGGTGAATCCATTTTCGGCGCACAGTTATGGTGTGGCGGATTCGGTGGCCTTCGACAACCCACTGGATCCATCCGAATTCCAGGAAGCGCAGATCCCAGGGATCCCCCATTCCGGGGTGCTGACCTCCATGATGGTCCTGAATCGATTTCCCACCACCGCGACCAATCGGAATCGGCATCGGTCCCGGGTGATCTGGGATCTCTTCTTGGCTACCGATGTACTCAAACTGGCCGAGCGGCCCATCGATCCCTCGTCGATCGTCGATCACAACCCCACCATGTTTAACAAAGACTGCGCCGTCTGCCACGAGGTGATCGATCCCTTGGCGGGCACCTTCCAAAACTGGAACGCCGCCGGTCGATATTTGCCACCAGAGGGTGGATGGTTCCCCGACATGCGGCCTCCCGGATACGGTGATGAGACCTTGCCCATGACCGAAACCGGCCACGCCGTGCGGTGGTTGGCGGAACGTTTGGTGGGAGACAGCCGCTTTGTGACGGCCACGGTGCGCGGCGTGTATGCGGGGCTGCTGGGGGCGATGCCGCTCTTGCCTCCGAACGAGGCCA
>CAUZBV010000361.1:0-4450 GCA_963578115.1 Myxococcales bacterium | reverse complement strand
GAAAGAGAAGGACGTGCTACCACCGACGCGAAATCCAGATCTGGTGTATGTTAGAAATGGTGAGAAACCATGGCAATATCAACTGATCACAAAGAAAAAGTAAAAAGCATCGGTGTGTCCACTGACGATGCGGACGATTCTGTGAGCCTGACGTTTGAAGACCAGGACACCTTTCAGTGTGTTCGCGGTCCCAACGATACGCATCTGCGTCTCATACAGCGCAAGTTAGGGGTCACCATTGCTGTACGTGGAAACACGTGCCAGCTTCGTGGCGATGAATTTGCTGTCGATCTTGCTCGTGATGTGTTGGACCAGTTGGCACGAGTCGCTCGAAAGGGACACCCTGTGTATCCCCCGGACGTATCGCGCGCCATTGACATCTTGTCGGCGAACAGTGGCGTGCAGTTGGAATCCATCTGGCTGGACACCGTGTTAATTTCCGCTTCGAAGAATCGGATTGCACCGAAGAACCTCGGTCAAAAGATGTATATCGAGGCCATTCGAAAATACGATTTGGTATTTGGTGTGGGACCCGCCGGTACGGGTAAGACGTATCTGGCCATGGCGATGGCAGTGGCTGCATTGACCAATGAACAGGTCAAGCGGATTGTCTTGGCGCGTCCAGCGGTGGAAGCCGGCGAAAAGCTGGGATTTCTACCCGGTGATCTCGCTGAAAAGGTCAATCCGTACTTGCGCCCACTCTATGATGCCCTCAATGACATGGTTGGCTTTGAGCGCGCCCACCAATGGATGGACAAAGGTGTCATGGAGGTAGCTCCATTGGCGTTTATGCGGGGACGAACGCTCAACGACAGTTTTGTCATCTTGGATGAGGCTCAAAACACCACCATTGAACAAATGAAAATGTTTCTGACACGGCTTGGTTTCAATTCTCGCGCGGTGGTCACAGGAGACATCACACAAACGGATCTGGCACCCGGCCGTCAGTCCGGATTGAAGCATGCCCTCAGCATCCTCAAAGGTGTCGACGGCATTGAACTCTGCCACTTTACCGAGAAAGACGTGGTGCGGCACCCGCTCGTACAACGAATCATTCAAGCCTATGACGGTCCAAGCGAGCGGACCGAGCGCGAAGTGGACGCCGAATCAGACGATGGTGACGAACGCCCTACGGACGCATGAGCATCGACATCTACAATCGTCAACGTCGCATAGCGGGGTTTGACACCGCCGCCCTTCGGCGCCGCTCTGCGACGATCCAGCATGCTGCCGACATCATGGAGTTGGAGGTGTGTGTGTTGCTCGTCAGCGATGTTCGGATTCACGATCTCAATCGGACCTGGCGTGGTATTGACCACCCTACGGATGTACTGAGCTTCTCTCAAAACGAGGGGCAGTATGCGGCACTGAAGAGTTCGATCTTGGGGGATGTGGTGATCAGCTTGGAGCGAGCCAATGAGCAACGAACAGAGCGGTCGTTGTTGGATGAGGTCACCCACCTGTTTATCCACGGCGTTTTGCATTTGTTGGGCCACGACCATGCGGAGCCGGCTGAAACGCGAAGAATGCGCGCCGAAGAGGAACGGATCTGGCAGGCCATTCGGGAAGCTGAGTCTGACTAAGAAGACGACTCCGTGTCGGGTTCATCGACCCAGCGAACGCCAACACCCTCTGCCAATCGATTGTAATAGTTGAACAACGCCACCACTTGCACGGTGTCGTGAATGGCCCGGTCGTCAAAGCCGTGGTTCCGGAGCCTGTTGAGATCGTCGGGATCCATCGAATGCGGTGAAAGAGTCAGTTTTTGCGCGAATTCAACCAGTGCTCGATCGGGGCCTGGCAAGTCCGCCGCCAAGGGATCAGACATGATTGCGTTGGCCAACACACTATCGCCCGATACTTCACGGAGATCCTCCCCGTGTGACCGGAGTCAGTAGTCACAATGATTGAACACGCTCACCGCGGTGGCCAGCATTTCACGTTGGCTTCGCGACAAGGGTGATTTTCCGAACATGACGTCGCGGTAGATGGCGAGGGCTGTTCGAAGAACGGGAGGATTGAGGCTCATGGAGCGCACGATAGCGGCCACTTTATCGGTGCGGCGGCGGGACGCATCATAAAGGCGCTTAAGCAACCCGGTTGCATGTTCCGGGGCGACGGTTTGTATCCACATGGCCGCTAGTGTACACCCTCTACTTGGGTGGATCATTCTCAAAGAGGGAAAGTTGCTTGCCCGCCTGCGGTGGGCGTCTGAAGGTGGCGTGCGTCGGGTGTGCAATGGCATCCAAGGATGTGCTGTCGAACCCGAGGCGTTTGCAGGTGGTTTGGTACAACATCTCGATGGCCTCCCAATAGGCGCCGCTACCATGCATACGAAGTCCGAACCGATTGTCTGTTCGACGTCCGCTTCGACAATCTTCAATGCGGTGAAAGATGCGGTCAGCCCGATCCGGGAATGCGTTTCGGATCCGTTCTTCGAAGACCTGCTCGACGGGCCCCGGAAGCCGCACCATAATATGACCCGCTCGTGTGGCGCCCGCGTGGCGTGCAGCTTTCAGGATTTGGGGTATGTCCTCATCGTTCAGACCGGGAATGATGGGGGCTACATTCACCCCCACCGAGATCCCTGCGTCCACCAGCCGCCGGATGGTCTTGAATCGACGGGCGGGGGTCGGCGCAAAGGGTTCGACCAATCGACACTTGTGTGGGTCCATAAAAGGAATACTGAGGGTCACCGCGCACGACGCGTGGCGGGTCAACTCGGTCAATACATCGATGTCGCGTTCGATGAGTGATGCTTTGGTGATGATGCCCACGGGATTGCGATATTCGGCGCATACCTTCAATAGACTCCGTGTGATTTGATGGGTCGCCTCGATCGGTTGGTAGCAGTCGGTATTGCCACTGAACAGGATCAACTCCCCCTTCCAGGAGGCCTTCCCAAATGCATCGCGCAGCAATGAAGAGGCGGCTCTCTTGATCACAATTTTCCGATCGAAGTCCGTGCCGGCGCCGAAGTCGAGGAATTGATGACTTGGCCGAGCGTAGCAATATGCGCAGGCATGCATGCAACCTCGGTATGGATTGATGCTCCAGGTGAAGGGGAGATCCGGGCTTGTGTTTTTGCTCAAGATCCCAGCGCTGTGGTCCTCGTAGATGCTCAGGGAGACCTTGGGTGGGGGGCCCTCCCACTCCAGCGCTCCGTGGTGAAAGGGGTTGGGGGGATTCGAAACGGCTTGGAGGGTTTGGGAGGGCCGAGTCATTACTGAACAAATGTACCCTACTTCAGGCTCCATGTCAATGTCCGCAGACAAATGTTCAGTGCCGATCCCCGGTGCTCCTGAAGGTCGCTTTTCGGGGTCTTTGCTGCGGGGACGAACTTTTCGCCCTATGGGCGATTGATTTTGGTAGGATACTACCTCAGACAACCTGTCGAGGTGATGGTTATGTTCCAGTTTATTCGTGTTGGTGGAAGCGTGCTCTTGGCACTGAGCGCTGTGTTTCTTGGTTGCGGGGGCTCTGATGGCGGCTCCAATCCGAACAGTCCTCCTCCCATCGTGCTACCCGATGGAGACGACAACGTGGTGGCCTTGGCCGATGCGAACGCGTTGGAGTTTGGCCAGACATACACGGCGCTCGCGGTGACCAAGAAGTACATCTATGCATGCGTGCCGGCGTTTGGACTGCAGGTGGCCTCATTGAATGGACCGGGTGAGCTGACCCTGAGCGTGACGGAGGGGCTCTTCCCCAGTGGTACGGGGTGCAGAGCGATCACGACCGGACCGGATGGGATGGTCTTTATGGCGGGCCAGGCGACGGATGGAGGTTCTTGGATTGCGTCCATGGCCGATGGCGCTGCAACGTCCAATGGCGAGCTTCCCCTGCATTCGGTTGTCTCCCTCGGCGAGGGCATGGTGGAAGATCTGCTGGCGACGGACACGCATGTCTTTGTGGTGTTGGGCGCCGCCGGTCTGCGCGTATTGAGTCGCGAGGGCGGAAGCATGTCTGAAGTGGGTCAGTTGACGGACGGCTTTGACCAGGCCTTGGGTCTGGCCATGTATGGAGAACACACGTTAATCGTGGGCAATGGTCCGGCGGGTCTGGCCGTGGTGGATGTCCTCGATCCCAGCGCCCCCGCCATCGTAAACTCGTTCAAGACCTACGGTGTGGGTCGAAAAGTCGACGTGGCCGGCGATTATGCCTACGTGGCGGCCGTGGGAGGGGGCGTGTCGGTCCACGACCTGACCCAAGCGGATCCCTATCCACCCGTCGCCAGCTGGCCGACTCATTCGTCGACCATGGACATTTCCGTGACCGACAACGGATTGGCGTTTGTGGCCAACTGGGAAGACATGGTGGTGTTGGATGTGTCTGTACCTCAGAACATTCAATTTCTGGCCAGCGAAGTGGTCACCACCGATGGCGGCGGCTCGTCGAAGGTGGTTGGCGTGGTTGGCCGCGGTGATGTGGCGTACGTTGCGGGTTGGTC
>CAUZBV010000360.1:0-4468 GCA_963578115.1 Myxococcales bacterium | reverse complement strand
CATCCCCTGTGGCTCGACGAGGCCGCGTCCATCCTCTTTGCGTGGCAAGGATATGGTGGGGTCGTCGACGCCCTGGCGGTGGATTCCACGCCGCCGCTATTCTACTGGCTGTTGACCGGTTGGATCGCCGTTTTTGGTGATTCCGAGATCGCGCTTCGGGCCTTGCCGGCCACGGGCGGCGTGTTGTCGGTGCTGGCCACGTGGTACGCCGCTCGACGGCTCTTCCCAAACAAAGAGTGGCTTCCGTTGGTGGCCGGACTGTTGATCGCGCTCAGCCCACTGGCGGTCTATTACGGTCGTGAATGCCGAATGTATGCGTTTTGTCCGCTCATTGCCGCGTTGGCCTTGAGCACACTGAACCAAGCGCTGGCTCAGAACACGCTGCGTCGGTGGCTTGCCTACTCGGTGGTGCTGACCTTCGGCCTGTACACCCACAACTTCGTGGTCTTTCTCGTTCCTCTGGCCCCCTTAGCCGCACTGTTGGTGCCGAACGCAACCCTGCGCGGTCGCACCTTTGTGTGGGCGCTGGGTGCTAGCGGCGGCGCAGTGCTGGCCTTTTCGCCGTGGCTCCCCATCTTGGTGGAACAAGCGGGTTCGGGGGTGACCGCCTGGATCCCCGCCGTGTGGGAGGGAACCCCCCCCTCCATGGCGCTCTTCTACTCGCTGGAAGCCATGGGCGTGGGGGGCGTGTACCCCGACTATTTACGTGGACTGAGTGCGTTGGACTTGGGCACGGCGGTTCGGTGGATCAGCGTGCTCGTGCTTGTGGGTCTCTTGCCTTGGCGTTGGGTCCGGAATCGAGATCATCGCAGGCCCTTGGGGTTGGCGATATTGCTCTTGGTCTTGACGACGGTGGTGCCCTGGGGCCTCTCGTTCATCAAGCCCATTTACGTGGTGGGTCGCTACGAGCTTCTGGCGATCCCGGCTCTGGCTTTGTTGATGGCGGCTGGTGTTCAGTCGCTGCCGCGCGGTCTGGGTTTGGCCGCGCTTGTGGTGTGGCTGGGATTGGCCGGATGGACTTGGAAGGCGACCTCGGACATGCCCATCAACTCTTTTGAGCGGGATCTCGCCGCCCAGGTCCATGAGCAGGCGGGTGAGGGTGATGTGGTTGTTTTCACGGACTACTCGCGGGCGGTGGGTGAATATTATCTGCAGCGATGGGGCTCCAAGGCCACCCGAAAGTCCTATCCATCGGCCTTGGAAAAACACCCGGGTTGGTACGACGTGAACGACGCGTTGGCTCATCCACGGGAGACGTGGGCCGATGCGGACGCGTTGGGGAGAGAACTCGCCGCCGTTCTGCGTGAAGGACGCCGTGTTTTTGTGGTGGATCATACGCCCGGTCGCCGCATTCAGGCTGTGAACTCGGCGCTCTACAGCGCCATCTGCCACCACATGGGTAAGGGACATCCGTCCTGTTTGCCTCGGCTCAATCAGCCCCCCGTGTTGACAGGGTATGGACCGGCCGTCGAATAACGCCCGCTTCCCCATCGCCACACACACTCTTTTGGGGTACAACCAGGCCATGGCGGATTTCCTAGAGCGAGTCCAGTCCCTTCCTTCTTTGGGTCTGGGCGTATCCACCGAGTACGGTGCGGGGGACAGCGAGTCGGCCCTCGATGTTCAGCGTCTTCGGGACGGCTATCCGCACTACGCCGGGTTCTTGGAGGTGGGCGTGGAGACGGTCAAAGGACTGGACCGTCATGCGGAAGCCTGGGCGGCCAGCGGCTTGCCCACCACCTATCATTTCTTGGACATCAACCTGGACGATCCGGACGACTTTGACACGCCGTGGTTCGACACTGTGCGGGCCATCGCGGAGCGTCTTCAACCGGCCTGGATGTGTGGGGATGCGGGTTTGTGGCATTTTGGCCGACGTGATCGCGGTCACATGCTGCTCTTGCCGCCCATCCTCAGCGCGGACGCGGCGGACGCCATGGCCGAGGGTGTTGCCCGGATGCGCGAGGAGACCGGATACGAAGTGTTGCCCGAGAATCCCCCGGGTGCAGCGTATGTGGGGCCCCTTCATTTGCTGGATTATTATGCCCGTGTCTGTGAGCGCGCCGACACGGGACAGCTCTTGGATTGTGCCCATCTCGCCATTTATCAGCGCATGATGGGACACGATCCGTTGACGGCACTGGACGGTTTTCCCCTGGAGCGGGTGGTGGAGATCCACATCGCCGGTGGCACCGAACGAGCACACCAGGGCTTCACGTTCATCGAGGACTCCCACACGGCCGATGTACTCCCCGACACCTGGGCATTGTTCGAGCACGTGGCGCCCCGTTGCCCCAACCTCAAAGCCGTGGTGTTCGAATGCGAACGAAACCCGTTGGAGCGTTGTATTGCCGGCTTTGGGCGCATCGCCGATGTGTTGAAGGACTCGGTGCTCTCATGAGTCATGTACCGCTCCAGCGCGTCATTGTGCGCATGGTGTACGATGCAGCGTTCCGCTCGACGGTGTACGCGGATTCCGTCGCGGCGTTGGCGGGTGTGGACGTGTCGTCGGACGAAGCGGGCTGGATGACTGCACTGGATCCGCGGGCGTATGCCACCGATCCACACGTGCGCGGTCGTTCTCTTCATGGCCTGTTGAGCGAGTATTCCGTGAGCGGCGCGCTGGCGCTTCGCGGTGGCGTGGACTTGGACTCATTCTTCTCCAGCGACGCGTTTCACGGGGGTATTCAAGGCGGGCACAGTCTGGCGCTCACCTTTGGTGGGTGGTTAAGCGCGGCCACGGATGAATCTGGAGACCGAGGCTCGTTCGCTCGAATCGAGACGGGCATGGCGGCGTTGCGGCGCGGCGCGGGTGAAGCGCCGGACGCTGAGTTTGTGCTGGCCCCCCACCTACGTCTGGTGACGGTGGCCAACGGCGCCTTGAACCACTTTCAAGCGGCGGTGACGGGCATGCAGGCGCAGAACGCCGATCCAATCACCGTGGCACTGGACACTCGATATGTGGTTCCCCCAATTCAGCTGGTGGGCGAAGAGAACGAGTTCGTCCTCTTGGAAGATTCGAAAAGCGGACTCGGTGCGGAAATTCTCTCTGCCGGATTGGCGGACATTGTGTCGGCCGCTGCGTTGGGGGCGTCGCGTTCGGTTCTCATGGAGTGCTTGAGCAAGCACGACGTTTCTGGGGCGGAAGCGGAGGGCGTTCTCGACGGTCTGGTGGCCGATGGGTTGCTTTGTCAATCCGGCCAAGACGTTTCTTAGTTTTCGTCGGTATCCCCATCGCAGTCGTTGTCCAAACCGTCGATGGTGACCTCAACGGCTTCGTAGTTGGGCAGACCGGAAAAGTTGGGATCTTCCCATCCGCTTTCTCCGTTGCAGAGCTTTAGAACACCTTTGCACACTCCTTTTTTAAGGCTGGCGAAGGGCGGGGTTAACCCCTCGTCCACCGTCCCATCACAGTCGTTGTCGCCGCCATCGCAGCTCGCTTCCTTGACCTCGTAGCCCGGTATGGTCGTGTAGTCGGGCGCTGCCCACCCCTTGTCCCCGTCGCACACCTGCAAGGCGCCGACGCAGACGCCCTCGGTCTTGTCCGCCGCAGGTGCCGAGAGCAGATGGTCCACCATACCGTCGCAGTCGTTGTCCAGGCCGTCGCACGACGTCTCGACCGCTTCGTAGCCCATTATGGCGGCGTAGTCGGGCTCAATCCACCCGTCTGTGCCGGCGCACATCTTGACGCTGTCCACACACACCCCCTGCTGAAAGTGGGCAGCGAGTGGCGTGAGGTTGTCGTCCGGGTCGCCGTCACAGTCATTGTCCAGGCCATCACACGCCTCGGCCGTGGGTGTTTGGGCGTAGCAGGATGTCAATCCACCCGGATTGCATTGTCTCTCTCCCGTGCATGCGCCGTGTTCGTTGGCGATTGTGCAGGTTGTTGTGGCGTTCTCATCGATGGCTTTCTGAGAGCACTCGCATTCTCCACGGGTGCGCCGGCACTGTCCTTGGTTGCATTCGTAGCCCGCGGGGCAGGTGGCGTCATCCACACAGCTCACGCCGCAATAGCGACCCTGCTCACCGTAATCCACACACTCGGCGTCACTGAATCCGCAATCGTCAGCGTTCGCGCAGGGCTTGCAGAGATCCATCAGCAGCGGCAAGCAGATGACAGCATCGCCGCCTTCTACCGTGTTCACAGAAGAACAAGTCCAGCCTTCGGGACAGGCGTCGATGCACGTGTCGCTACAGATCATGGTGTCTTCTGTACCGTAGACACACCAGCCACTCTCGCAGTCGGCGTTGTCGATGCAGGGGCATCCGGGTTGTCCTTTGTTGGCGGTCGGGTCTTCACATTCGCCCCAGTCGATGGGCGGGGTGACCTCCGTGTCTTCCATGTCTGCAAACACGTCCGTGTCGGGGATGTTGAGCTCCGTCGGGACACTGTCCGGAATTTCCGTTGGCCCCGGTGTCGGCGTGGAGGGATCTCCGCAGGACGGGAAGAGACACAGGATGCACAGAA
>CAUZBV010000359.1:0-4469 GCA_963578115.1 Myxococcales bacterium | reverse complement strand
CCCGAATTTGCCGATCACATCCTCATCGGTGACAACCTGGGCCAAATCATGCGCTCCACCAATCGGGGGTTGTCGTGGGACATCGTATCGGCCGCGCCGCTCTCGGTCGGCCAGTTCATTGAAGGTAAGGCCGCCAACATTTGGGGCATTGCCTTTGATCCCACCGATCCGACCATCGTGTACGCCGCATCCTCGGACCGACGTTTTTTGGTTTCCCACGATCGGGGGAGCAACTGGCAGTCCTTCGAAGCCAAGTATCAGAACGCGACCAGTTTGGCCGTCGACCAAGGCGGTTCTGGCATGATGTATGTCGGAACCACCTACGGCGTCTGGCGCTCCGACGACGGGGGCGAACACTGGGGACCCACCACGACCATCCCGGGAATCACCATGAGTGTGGCTACCCATCCCGAGCAATCCGGCGTGCTGCTGGCCGGATCGACCTATGGGCTCTATGCATCCGAGGACTTTGGCGACACCTGGGACGAGCGAACGGAAGGGTTGACCGACAAGGACATCACCGTCGTCGAGTGGTCAAAAGCCGATCCGAAAACGGTGCTGGTGGGTACGGGCTCCGGCGTCTTTGTGAGCCGGGACGGCGGCGTGACGTGGACGCCACGAAGCACGGGATTGACCAATCCAGATACGGGTGCGTTGGCCGCATCGCCGAACGATCCAGACCACTTCGTCAGCGCGACCGCCGATTGGTGGTTTAACCGAAAACCCGGGGGACATGCCCATGAACAAGGACTCATGCACGCCATGCCGGGTAGCTTTGTGAGTCGAAACGGCGGCGACTTGTGGGCTTCGTTGGGCAACACCTATCAGGACCGAGACGCCTACGCGTTGGCCGTGGATCCAGCCAATCCGAGCACCCTCTACATCGGCACCATGTGTTCCCGAGGCCTGTTCAAGACCGACGATTTGGGAGCGACCTTCACCCATTTGCCGGCGCAAGCCTCGCACTACACCATGCGGATCGACGTGGCGCCGTGGGATTCCAATGTCATCTACATGACCTCCGCCACCGGACTCCATCGCAGCATCGACAGCGGCAACACCTGGACGGATCTCTTAACGGGTGGTCATTTCCATGGCCTGGCTGTGGGTGCCGATCAGGTGATCTACGGAGGTACAGCGTCCGACGAAGGCGGCGCTGCGGGGCGCGCGAGCTCCTTATCAAAC
The DNA here is from genome assembly GCA_963578115.1 of Myxococcales bacterium. GTDB lineage: Bacteria > Myxococcota_A > UBA9042 > CAUZBV01. The sequence goes on along the minus strand of CAUZBV010000359.1, from coordinate 3,284 downwards.
TCGGAGGAAGGCCCACAATTCGATGTAAGCGGCGCACACATCTTTCGTTCCATGGACGGCGGGGACACGTGGGATGAAATCAGCGAAGGGTTTCCGTCGGGCGAAACCAGCATGTCCGCCATCAACACCATCGTCATTGCCCCCAGTGAACCCACGGTCGTGTACATGGCCAGCGAAGTCGCCCACGGTCAGGTGGCCACACAGACGGTCAAACCATTCGGACTCTACCGATCCGATGATCGCGGCGATCTGTGGGTAGAGCGCAACAGTGGACTGCCATCGACAGTCATCTCCGATCTCGCCGTTGACGCAAACGACGCGAATCGGGTCTTTGCCGCCACACGGCAGGGGCTGGTTGTGACCACAACCGGTGGCGTCGAGTGGAGCGCACTCACAACACAGCAAACCAATTCGGTGGTGTTGGGAGCCAATGGCCTGGTGGTCGCGGGCACCCCGGGCGCTGTGATGATCTCCACCGACGATGGTGCGAGTTGGACCACCGTACTCGCCGGGGTCGATGGTCAAAACGTATGGGATCTCGTCATCCACGAAGCGAGCAATACGCTCTTGGTCGGCGTGCACGATCGTGGGCTGCGACGTCTCGACCTCAACAAGCTACTTCAAGCCAAATAACGAGGCTAGCGCTGCCCGCAGCGAGGCAACGCCTTGGCAACCCACTCATCCAGTTCGGGCGACCGCGCGCGATGGCTCTGAACACCACGCACGACGTGCTGCACATTGGGATCACACCCGAACGCCATGGTCGGTACCTTGGCCTTGAGGATCGCCAATCCCAGCTCTTCGTAACACGCTTTCACAACCCGAGAGCGTTGGTTTTTTGCATCGTCCGTGGACAAGCCAGTGAGCGCCATGAGCGCCAATGAACAAGAACGGGGCACGCGATGAATCCCATTTTCCAGGTGCTGCGTCGCTTCGCGGATGGCATGGCCCACCTTGCCGCTCGCCTGGATGGCTGCACAGAGGTCCGTGGCGCGTTTTTCGTCTTCAGTCGAGAGACGAGCGGCCAGTTGCTTGAGGTCAAAACAACGCTGAATCACGTCTACACTCGCCCCCACATCGCCCTCTGATTTCAGTGCCGCAGACAGTTTGTCGACCGCGCTGCGCGGGAACGTTGAGAAACACGCGGTCAAAAGCCTTCTTTTCTGGGCCTTGGCGTATGCAGTACCCAGCGCAGTCAATGCTTTTTCGACCGTTCCGCACGAGGGGGGAATGGCGGGCCGGGACGACTCGAGCGCCTTCTTAAGCGCATCATGCACACCCGCAATCTGCCCACTGAGCACGAGCTCGTGACACAAGTCCGCCATCTTGTCGCCCCGCTCTTTCGAGACGTTGCCGGCTTCGCGCTGCAACGAAGCACACGACTTGGCACTATTGATTCGGTCTCCATTTCCGGTGTCCCGAAGCGTTTTCAACTGGGCTTCCCATTGCGACACCGCTTTGGTAAGTACGCCGTGACACAAGGAAGCAGCGCCGTCCACGTTGGCCAACTCTTCGGACGGAGAGCGGCATCGTTCGATGGCTTCTTCCACTTTACCAGCTTGGAGAAGGTCGCTTGTTTCCTTGCGAAGGGACGCAAGTGACGCACTCGAAGCCGCACCCGATGCGGTGCCAGCGTTCTTTTCGTCGTCGGTGGTCTTTGCGCTGCACCGTGGGGCGCTGGCGCACAACACCACCAGGAGCACCATCGGAAGCGCACCGTTCAGCAGGTTTTTTGTGGGGCAATGAAAACGCATTTTGAACGCGTGGAGCCTACCGCTGGCCTCGTATGGGGTCAAGCCGCTGTCCTGACCATTGCAGTGTGGAGCCCTCACTGATAGCGTCCTGAGGTGTCCCAAACACACGCCATTCGCGCACGACGTTTTGCCTCATTGTTTGACCAATTGATCGAGGACGTCTTGCATGAAAAGAACGCCCATCCCTTGTCTCGAATGGCCATCGTCGTGCCCAGTACATCATTGCGCACTTGGGTCATACACCGTCTAACGCGCGCGCTGAGCACCCGCCAGCCGAAGGTGCTCTTGGGCGTCGACGTGGTCACTCTGCAGGGACTTGCCCAGCGGATCTGTTCGTCCCCTTGCCCCCAAACGGTGGACAACGAGGTGTATCGGCTTCTGTTGAGTCGCCATCCCTTGCCTGCGCACTTGAGCCATATCGACGAACCGGAAGGGTTGCTCTTGGCGATTTTTCGAGATCTCGCAGACGCCGGCTTTGAACCACACCACATGCAAGCGGCAGAAGAGGTGTTGAGCGCCACTCCTTGGTGGCCCAGGGGCCAGTCATTGCTCCAAGCGTACGTCGCATGGCGACAAGAGACGACCGCCCACAACCTGCTCCGACACAGTGACATCGTCCAACGCGCAACAGACGAGATCTCGGCCGGAAAAGCGCTGCCCGATGAGCAGCTCTTTTGGTATGGCATCTACGATCTCACCGGCATCATGGCCGACTTTGTCGCAACCTGCTGTCGACGCGTTCCCGGACGAATCTATTTTCCTGATTTCGAGCACGAGGGCCCCCTGCCGGCGGTACCCCAAACACCCGATGAGTACCTGCGAGACGTCTTCGACTCGGTGATTCAACCGGCGGTAGTCACCATCGAGACGATGACTGAAACCGAGGCGTCGCCCACCCTTTCCCTCTTCAACGCGTCGGGTGCGGAGGCCGAATTGGAAGAGGTGGCCCGACGGATCTCCGCGTGGGCGGAAGACCAAGGAGGAGATCCGCCGTGGACCGACGTGGCGGTCATTGCACGCGACTTGTCCGGACTTCAGTCGATGGCCGAGCAAGTGTTCCACCGTTTTTCGATCCCTGTGTCGCTCTGCCGACCATCGAATAGTCGAAATAGTGGCCATGTACGGCGCCTCTTCGCGTACCTGGACGTGATCGAAGCGCGCATGCGGCCGAGCATTCTCTTCGAAGCCTTGCACGCCGGCCTTCAAGAGACACGCCCCTGCGCGGCATACCTCGGGTGGCTTCACGCCAACATTCGCCACCACAGCGTCACCACGTTGGAGGATTGGGAGCGCTTGCTCACCTTGTGGGCAGATGGACTCCCTGCCGGCACACCCCACACGCTCCCCCCGGAAGCGGTGGTCGACTTCACCAATCTGATCCGCACACTCCTCAACGCCGTAAAAGACTGGCCAGGCCTCGCTTCCATTCAAGACCATCTCGGCTGCTTGGAATCGCTGGTCCGTACCGTGGCGCTCGACGACATGAACGAACTGCTCGATGCGATCCGAACGACGTTGGAGCCCACGCCC
>CAUZBV010000358.1:0-4488 GCA_963578115.1 Myxococcales bacterium | reverse complement strand
CCGGTGACCGTGATCCGCCCACCCCCGACGGGCCGCCTCGTCCACGCTCTCGCTCAGGTCGAGCGCATCAAAGCGGGTGTTGGGCCACACGTCCCGCGCCACACAACAGAAATGGCCGTGACCGGCGCCCACATCAAGCCAGCGTTGGGGCTCAACGTGCCCTTGCAGCATTCGGGCACGAACCCAATAGGGTTCCGCTGAAAAGCCAAACACCGCCTCAAGCCCTTCTTCACCCAATCCGTCGTAGAAGTCCCGGTAATAGTAGTTCAATCCCGCGATACTCAGGCGTGGATTCTGAAAGATGTGAGCGCACGACCCACACTCGTCCAACGAAAATATACCCGGTTTTCGCTGGACCAAATCGCTCGTTGTCAGGAGACGTTTCAGATCGGTGCCCTCACACAAGGGACATGTCTGTCGCCGTGCCTCAAAGAAACCATCGAGGCCATCGGCCACCAACGCAGCGTATTCGGTGCGCAATGTGGGCACCGGATCGTCCGGCTCCTCGAATGACCCGCGCCCCAGCAACGTTCCAACCCATGTCCAAACGTCCACGAAGACACGTCCCACAAGCTGGAGAGGCAGGTCCCAAATGCGCACTGGGCCTCCGAGCAGCACCAGGAGTGGCTGCGCATGAAACACTGCCAAGGCCACGCTGCCCCACACCGGCTCAACCACCACAAGGGCCGCAAAAAACGCCAAAAAGAGCGGCTGCCCAAGGAGGACCACCCATGCCATCGCGCCCAGCGTTTCTCGCAACAGAGCACGCCGTGACGCCAAGCCGAAGGAGGACCATGTCAACGCCGGGACCACCGCGAAATCCGTCGTCGTACAAGCGTAGAGTTTCAATCGACGCGCCAAGCGCGCGAAGAGTACTGGGTCGAGAGCCGTGTCCTCGGCCGGGTATCCCGCTCGCTCCATGAGGGCGCGACGCACAACGAGGCCAACCCCTGCGCTGCGGCCTTTGGACAGGCGGCTATGCCGGTACGTACCCGGATCCACCAGCTGCGCCAGACTCAAGATGCCCATCGTATGCCAACGGCCCGGAATCAAGTCGACTGCATCCAATCCCTCGGCGATGGCATGGGCAATGACGGATCGACGGATCGGCCCGTCGATGGCAACCCCGTCCACCAACACCACACAAAAAGCGTCCAAATCGGCCGTGCCCTCCGCACAGGTCACGGTCTTGAAGCGGCGCACCCGAGTGCCCAGACGCAGAGCATCCAGAAGTAGCAAGACGGCCACCGCGACTGCCAAAACGGTCATAGCAGGCCCTCCAGCAATTCCACGGCCTTTTCAGAGCCCCCGGCCTGCTGAAACGAATCCTGGAGGCGCTTGGCCGCTTCTCGATACGTTGGTGTGTGGAGAACACTGTCGATGGCTTCCCAGAGGTCCGCCGGTCGAAGTCGCCCAAATCGCAAACGAAGCCCTGCCCCCGCATCGACCACTTGCTGTGCCACCACCGGCTGATCATCTTTGATGGGGGTGAGCACCAATGGGAGGCCGTTGAGCAAGGATTCACAGACGGTGTTGTGACCGGCGTGGCAAACCACCGCGTCCATGTGGGCCAAGAGCGCCAACTGCGGGACATACGAACGGACCAACACATTCGGTGGTGGATCGTCGATCATGCCCTCGGGTGCCACCATGATGGCCTGGACCGGTTTGTCCCGGACAGCCTCCACGGCGGTGGCATAAAACCGAGCGCCACGATCCGGGTTGACGGTTCCCAAGGACACCAACACGCGGGGACCGTCCTGAAGCAACTCCCATGGAAACGAGGCGTCCTGTGAAGGACGGTCCAGTGCGGCGGGGCCCACGAAATGCATCGTGGTGGGCAAGGTGCTCGCCTCATCGCCTACCAAGGCCACGGAGGAGAAGACGATGTTGCACAAAGGGGAACGATCCGGATGTTTGACTGGATCCAGGCCTTGTTCCTTTTGCAACAAATCGAGCTGCGCATCCAACCATTCGCGCACCCGTGGCAATCCGGCCAGTGGATCGGTCACGCCCGCCGATGTGGTCGCAAACATCGCCCACGGGATGTCTTGTTGTCGACAAACAATCGCCCCGGCCAAGGCTTGTTGATCGACCACCACCACATCGGGCTCATAGGTGTTGATGGCCGATTGAACCCCCGCAACGCTCGCGCGCGCCAGGGGCAGCAGAAAATCCTCCCACAAGAATCGAAATGCCTGGAGCCCCCTGACTCTGTTGGCGTTGGCTTGCGTGGCCTGGAGCAATGCCTCGGGCACCTCATCGTCCAATGGAAAGACGGTCGCGTCGCTGGGCAAAAGAGACGCCACTGCCCGGGGATGGGCCACCCACGCTACACGGTGACCACGTGTCCGCAGTGCATGAGCCACCGACACCGTTGGGTTAACGTGGCCCGTGAGTGGCGGCACGACGAAGAGAACGCGCATCAACCCTCCTCTCGTTGTTCCTGCAGCCAGGCCACAATCGTGGAGCGGATCGTCTCGGTCGCTTCCCACAGGATCGAGTGGGTACACCCCTCGACCACGCGCAAGGTGCACTGAGGCAGAGCGGCTGCCAATCGCTCTCCCCGCTGTCGAATGTCGGAATGTTCACCGTAGAGCGCCAAGACGGGACATTGAACCTCCCTCAACCGAGCCTCATCGACCGTTGGCGACGCCTCCAAATCCGCAAGCAATGACGTGCCGTAGACCAGCGCCTCCGCGTTTTTGGCCAATCGGTTCCGCTTTCGTCCGCTGTGACGCCCCAACCAATCTTGAAAGGACTCCAGAATCTTTTGGTCCCGCTCAGCGCCCTGCAATCCGAGCGTGCGCACCATCTCGTCGGCCCACCCCTGCTCGCTCCAGTGCGCATCCACCAAGATCAGGCCGGCCACACGACTCGGATGCTCCAAGGCAAATGCCAGGGCCAACAGGCCGCCAAAACTATTGCCCACAATATAGACCGCTTCGTCGATCTCTTCCACGTCCAGCACACCCTTCAAATCCGCCACCATGTCGGCCACTTGGTAACCGTGTTCCGGGCGCTCTGACCGACCGTGGCCCCGCAAGTCGTAGAGCAGAACGGACGCAAAACGAGCCACCGGGTTGGCCACCGTAAAATACCAACTGGAGAGGTTGTCCATGACCAAACCATGGACGAAGACCACCACGGGTGAGCCGGTGCCCAAGCGTTGAACATGGAAGCGATGGCCTCGTATCTCGCGCTCAGCCACGCACGAACCCCACGATCGATTCGGTCAGCGCCGACGACGCTTCCAGAGGCAAGTAGTGACCGCCTTCGAGGGTGACTTGACGGTAATCGGGCACCAAACGCCCGAGACGCTCTCCCACGGACCGACAACTGGAACGGCTCCCAAACACGCCGAGGACGGGACATCCCACGGACTGCAATGCGTCGTCTGACACGTCCTTTTCGGCCACCAAGTCCTTCAGAAGCGAGCACTCCATCGTGAGAAAGCGTAGCCCCTCCAGAAGACGCGTGGCGCGCCGCCGCCGCGGTCCCGAATTCAACACCTGCTGCATCGATTCGGGCAAGGCAGCCACCATGTCGGCGGGATCCCCTTCAACGAAGTGGGTCACCTCCTCCATCTTCGACGGCGGCAAGGCCAGTTCAACCAGCACCAGACGATCCACACGCCCAGGGAATTTCAACGCAAATTGAAGCGCGATCAGGGCACCATAGCTGTGACCGACCAAAATCACCGAGCCATCAGACGAATGGGGCAAAAGGGCCTCGAGATCCGCCACCATGGTGTCCACGTCATAGCCAACCTCAACGCGCTCGCTACGACCGTGGCCCCGTAAGTCGTAGAGCAAGACCCGGCAATGATTCGCCAACGCGGGTGCGGCGGTGAAATACCAGGTGGCCAAACTCCCGGTCAGGAGACCATGAACCATGACAACCGATGGTCCGCTGCCCAAGACTTGGGTGTGCAGATCCACACCATTGGCGCTTACGATAGGCACGATTCGATGAACTCCACCACATCGCCTACGGTCAAACCAATGATGGCATCCAACTCCATTTGAGATAGCCAACGGACAAAATCCACGCGCTCCCCATAGATCTCTTGGAGCTTCTCCGCCAAGGCGACAAACTCGATACTCTCCAACTCCAAATCATCGGCAAATGACGTGCTCTCTTCGATGGCCTCATCCGCGATCCAGTCTTCACCGATCACGTCGCGTATCGCCTGAGCGACTCCGGCAAGTATCTGTGCCCTTGTATTCATGGCTGTCTCCTAGCTCTCGATCGTCCAGCCCACCACGTATTGACCCATTCGCGTGGTTTGCACCCACGTACCGTCCGCGCAAATATGCTCTTCGTCGATCGCAGTAATGGGCACCTTGCGTGGGCTCCCGCTCAATCCCGTACCGCGCGCTTTCCCAGCCGCCTCCTTAGCACACCAAAAGCGCGTCACCCATTCGGAATGATCGCCGCCCGGTAGCAAGGATTGTTCGGCTTCGGTGAGCGCATTGTTCACGAATC
>CAUZBV010000357.1:0-4500 GCA_963578115.1 Myxococcales bacterium | reverse complement strand
CGCTGTGTTCCAATAATGCACGCCCACGGAGTACCAGGTGTCTGCCTCGGGTTGTTCGATGATGATGGCTTCGGGGCCGCATCCGTCTGTGTCGTCGATGATCTGGTTGGGATCATCGACGGCGGCAGGCGCCAAGTCGCCCCAATTGGGGTTTTGATTGAACCAAAAGCAATCGAAGGGCTGATCAAACCAGCCCACCGAGTCGTTCTCGAACCCGAGAGGATGAACCAGGTGCAGGTCCACATCGGACCCGGCCTCGGGGCCTTCATCCCGTTGATCCTTGTCGCCGGGCGTGGCCCAGGTCACCTCCACGTAGAGCGCTTCGGTGGGGGCCAGGTTGGCGTCTTTGCAGGGCGAGACGTGGGCATCGGGTCCGGGTCCAGGCCCGGGTCCAGGCCCGGCGCCAGAAAAGGATTTGTAGAAGAGGGCGTAGTAGTGGTCGTCCAGTTTGACCAACGAGGGATCGGCGCCCGGGATGTTGAACGTCCCTTCCTCTTCCCACGTCTCGCCGCCGTCGGTGCTCTTGTGGATCAATTTGCCGTCTTTGCCCGAGACGTACATTCGGATCGCGCCGTCGTCGAAGGATGCGATCTCGGGGATGCCGCCGGGGAAGGTCACGCCGGTGGGCCAAAACACGCCGCCGTCCGTACCTTTGGCCAGAACGACCTCGTCGCCCATGGTCACACCCAAGAGCCAAGTGCCGTCGTCCAAGAAGGTGGCCGTCGGATCCGTGCCGCCGCCAGTGGTCTCTAGAATCTTCACCTCCTGGGTGAAGTGAATGCCGTCGTCCGAGATGGCGCTGTAGAAGGGGTGGACATTCTGGGGTTTGGCGTCGCCCACGAACCAACCCTCAAAAAAGAAGAGGCGATAGCGGCCGTCGGGCAAGCGGACCACGTCCGGATCCACCGCGTTGGGACGGACGGCCCCGTCGATGCGGATGCAATCAAAGGTCTCCAGGGTGCCGTCGTTTTGTTGCTCCGCGACGAAGATGGCGTGCTGACCCGGGTTGCCGTTGACGAAATACACCCACACCTTGCCGTTGGGACCCATGACCGCGTCGGGCACGGACGCTTTCTCCAAGAGCACTTGGTCGTTGGTGGTGAAGGTGACCCCGTCGCTCGAGTGGGCCCACTGGACCTGGTGCGAGTCGAGGGGAGTTTCCCCCAGGGACTCATCCAACACCGGGCAGGCTTCTACCGGCGGGACCGTCATGTCCGGGGTGGCGATGTCGGTGCTCACATCATCGGTGGGTCCGGGCTCACTGGTCGTGCCACCACAATGGGCCAACAAGGCGAGGCAGGCGATGGGGAGTACGATTGTCTTCATGGCGCCCTCAAAGGGTCGGTTTTGGGTTCGCGTTGGGCCTTAGCCTAGTCGCTTGGCTCGTTTGAGGCAATGGGAGGGCGGGGCAGTCTGGTAATCGCCGCTCTTTTTTGCGTTCGACAAAAAAAAACACCGTTTGCGAACCAATGTTTGGTATCATCACTTTACGGGAAAAGAGGTGAGTGATGTCGGACGAATACGTATCTATCTATCGGTGTTCGAATACGGTGCAGACCAATCTAATCGAGAACATCTTGGTCAACCAAGGCATCGCAGTTCGGGTGCTCGGCACACGCCGCGGTGGCTCCGTGGGGATGGGCCAGAGCATCTGCAGTTGTCGCTTCGAGGTGCCCCCAGACGATGTGGAAAGGAGCCGGGAGCTCCTCGAGCATCTGGTGGCGGGCGATTACGCCTTGGAAGAGGGCGCGCTGTGCGAGGACGTGGGGGAGGAAACGGAAGCAGAGGAGCCCGCAGACGCTGCAGTGTAGTTTCTCTCTTGTCGATAAGGGAGGCAGACCCCTTAGCCGTAGATGTCATCCAACGGGCCTGGTTTGACCTCTCATGACGTAATCACCGGCAGCTTGTCGCTCATGACCAGCTTGGCCTTTTCGTAATGCTTGGCAAGATAATTGGACACTTTGTGATAGCCGTAGCCTTTGGTGGGCGTGGATTTGCTGGGTCCGTCGGCGGTCCATTCCGTGAATGTTTCCCACTCGGAGGCGGGCACCCCCATGGACATCAGCGCGTTGGCCAGGAACTGATGGTAATAGAGGCCAGCGTATTCCGGGATGAGTCCCGGCTTTTGTAAGAGGGTGTCGCTTTGGAATTTGACGACCTGAATATTTTGGTCGCTAAAATCCACAAACTTGCCGGTGTTGAAGTAGCCGCCCGCGCCGCCCGCTGTGACCACCGGGTACTGCACACCGGCGTGGTGGGTGATCTGTCCATGTTCGTTGGTCAGCATCAACAGGCTATTGTCGAGAAGGGTGGTCCCATCCGCCATGGTCACAGCATCCATCTTGGCGGCCAGCTTGACCATGATGTGTTCAAAGGTGCCCTGGTTGTATCCTACGGCCAACTCCTGGGCTTTGGTGACTCCCAATGAGGAATGGGCGACCATGCCATGCCAGTCGCTGATGTGTTCGGTCAAAAATCGAAGTCGATTGGGCCAGGTGCCAATACGGCAGGCGCCCGTGCTGAATGCCGAGACGATCATGTCGGCAATCAGGTCGCAAAGCTTTGCTTGTAGCGTTGGGTTGGTTTGGAATCCCGGCGTCTTCTTTACAGAGTCCGTCGTTTCTTTGGGCTCGGTTGGGAGATTGATATTCTCTTGGAATTTTTCGGCGATACCTACCAATCGTTCCACTTCAAACATCCGTTCCAGGTGGGCGTCCAAACGAATGCGGTCGCCTTTGGACAGGCGGGGATGTTTTTTCAAAAGGTCGTAGCTGCTCTTGATTCCGTCAATGATACTTTTGTCGATGTTGTCGTAGATGGAACCCGGCTGAAACAGATAATTGAAGAGCTGGGTGTTACCGTTTTGACTCGGTTGTTGCACCATTTGACCTTGTTTGGCACTTGGGGCGGCGTAGTTCCAGGAGAGCGCGCCCGACCCAATGCACATGGAGCGTTGGGTCAAGTTTTGGGTGAGGTCGACCTGGGAATAAAAGCTGGGTGAATACGCCATAAACTGATCAATCGTCGGCGCCGCAAACGGGTGTTCTAAGGTGCGAGCGCCACCGCTTTGGGCAAAATTCCCCAGATTCTGGCCATTTTGGTGGCCGATGTCCCAGCAGATATCCATGCCCCGAAGCACATTGAACTTTTGGGCCAGCGCCGGCGTCATCACGGACGCACTGGCCGTGCACATGGGTGACCAGGCCACATTGCCGTTGGCGTCGGGTGTGGTGGGCAAATCCCCATAGCGCACTTGCCGTCCGGCGTACGGTGTTTCTTGAGTTAATAGGGACTCAGCGGGGTACATGTTCTGGCCCCAGACCTCTCCCTGATACGTGGAAATGGCCATGAAGCACTTTCCAATGGTTCCGGGCCCCGGGTCGGCCGCAAAGGCTCGGCTCGTGAGCGAGGGCAAAAACGGGATGGCCATGACGGCGCCGCCCGTGCCGCGCAAAAACATGCGTCGATTCATGGACGTGTTCATGGCTGCACCTCCGGGTAGCTGAGTGGAATGGGTTTCTTGAGCGCTTTGAACTGGGGCAGGTGGGCAATGGCCTTGAATCCGTCGGCCAGGGTGGCCCCGTTGCGCAACGAGTCTGCCAGGCCTTCGATGGCCTCGGCGTCCAGGTCCGACTCAATGCGACCCATGGCAAAACGGAAGTATTCCCGACTCCAACACCACTCCATTTGTCCGCTGTCGACGAGGGCATCGGCGAGTTCGTGGGCGCCATCCACGGTCACCATCTGACCATCCAGAATGGAGGTGCCCGCCGCATCAATCGCCGGCCAATTCTCCGGCGCATCGATGGTGTATGTGAACGAACCGTTACCGTTCTTCTCGGGGCTGAACATGTGCTCTTTCTCCCAGTAGCGCCCCTCCGAGGAGAAGTGGCCCAGCGCATGGCCAAAACCGTTGATGAAAGTGGTATGACAGCCGGCGCAACTGGGGGTCCCGGGACCCTCGTTGATCTCTTCCACCTTTTGGCGAACAGTCATGGCCACCTCTTTGTCCCAGCCCACGCAGGTCTCATTCTCTCCGCACATCTTGTCGTCACTGCAGGAGACGCCCGTCGATCCATCCGGACCTTCGCAAAGGCCGGTCAATACCGGTGGCTTGACCACATCGCAGTTTTCCGGCGGCGGAATGGGATTGCAAAGCAGCATTTCTTGAATCTTCAGTCCGCGCCGAATGGGTCGCGCCGTCATGGAACTGTGGGCCAGGAAGCCAATACGGGTCAAGAGCCCCGCCCGTTCCGGTTCGGGGAGTGTGATGGGCTCGCTCACCCCATCCCAGGAGTTGACTTCCAGGGTCCAGCCGTTCGCGCTACAAGAATCCCAATCGGTGCATTCGCCACCTGTCACCCCATAGATATAAAAGCCCCAGACTTCGGCACCACCTTGCAAGCCACACTTGCCGTCTGAACGGACCTGACACTGAAGAAAATGAAGGTTGCTCCGGAACATCTCTTCAAAGGTGTCGGGCTGGGTTTTCGTGAACCA
>CAUZBV010000356.1:0-4519 GCA_963578115.1 Myxococcales bacterium | reverse complement strand
CACCGACCTGAACGCCACGCGCTACGCTGCGAATCTGTTCCGCAACTTCCGCTGTAATCCCTGGGATCATGGTCAATTCTTCGTCCAGAGCACCGAGCAAGTTCTCCGGCGAGTGAAAACCCAACTTGAAGAGGTATTCGATGGTGGATAAATCCAGGGCGTCGTTGCCGAGGGCGAGCAATTGCACGCGCAGTTCGTCCTTCAACGCCTCGATCTTGGTTTCCGAATGGATGTCGATCTTCCATCCAACAAGCTGGCTGGCCAAGCGCACGTTTTGGCCACGGCGTCCAATGGCCAAGCTCAACTGCTCATCGCTCACGATGAGCTCGATTGTGTTGGTGTCTTCGTCGATCAGAACACGCGACACCTCCGCCGGCGCGATGGCGTGGCAGACAAATTTGGCAATGTCTGCACTCCAAGGAACGATGTCGATCTTTTCGCCACGCAGTTCTTGGACGACAGCTTGGACTCGAGAGCCCTTCATGCCGACACAAGCACCCACTGGATCCACGTCAGCGTCGGAGCTAGCCACGGCAATCTTCGTCCGCTCGCCGGGCTCGCGTGAGACAGTCACGATCCGAACAATGCCTTCATAGATTTCAGGGACTTCCATTTCGAAGAGTTTGAAGATCAATCCGGCGTCTGTTCGACTCAGAATAATCTGGGGGCCTTTGGACAGCTTGGTGACGTCCTTGACATAGGCCTGCACACGATCGCCCGCCCGATAGGATTCACGTGGCATTTGCTCACGGATGGGGAGGGAGGCTTCGGCCCGTCCCAGGTCGACGATTACATCACCACGCTCAAAGCGCCGTGCGATGCCGGTCACCAACTCAGCTTTTCGATCTTTGTACTCGTTGTAGATCATGTCTCGTTCCGCTTCTCGCACTCGCTGAACGATCACTTGCTTGGCGGTTTGGGCCGCGATCCGGCCAAATGTGTTTCGATGTTGGCGCACACCAAGGATGTCGCCGTATTTCTGATCTTCTTCCCGGGCGCGGTCCATGTGCTCTTCCAGGTAAAAAATCTGGAATCCCAACTCGTCGCCCAATTCGGCATCGGGCACCACACGGCGTGCGATGTCTGTTGTGATCTGTGCGTTGTCATCCACGATGTCTGAGACCACTTCCATGTATTGGAAGAGCTCCACCTGTCCGAGCGTGTCATCGTAGCGTGCTTCCAACTGGCGTTCATACCCGAACACTTTCTTGGCAGCCGTCAAGATGGACGCCTCAAGAGCTTCTACCAGGATTGACCGTTCGATGCCCTTGTCCTTGCAAACCTGTTCGATGACCGAATTTAATGTCTCGCCCATTGCTAGTTACCTCTGCTCACCTGCTTCGGTGGCTGGGATCCGAACTCGTATTTCAAGTTCGCTTGTTTCACGTTGGCAAAGGGGATGGGGATTGTTTGTCCATCCACGTGCATGAGAACGTCGTCATCTGTCACTCCCAGCAGCGCCCCGTTCCAGCGTCGCTGACCGTCCTGAGCGTTTCGGGTGGTGACCATGATCTGTTGCCCAACAAAGCGTTCAAAGTCGGAACGACGCCCTAGGGGTCGTTCCAAACCGGGCGAAGAAACCTCCAACGTGTAGGCATCTTCGATAATGTCTTCTACATCGAGGACAGCTTCCAACTGGCGCGACACAGCCGCACAGTCATCCAAGGTCACCCCATCTGGGTGGTCCATATACATGCGCAAAGTGCCATGCTCCCCGCCCGAATTGAATTCGACATGAACACAATCAAACCCCAGCGAATTCAGTACGGGCTCACAAATCGATACGATCGTGAGTTCGACCTCTTCCAACGGGATGCGTGTGTCCACAGTCTCCTCCAAAACACTAACCAGTGCGCCCCGATACCGCCGTCTTCTGGCGGACCGTCCGTATGTCTCACATGTTGTGCGAGGAACGGTGCGGCGGGCACCCTTAAGGTCAAAAAAAAGAGCCAGCGTGAAAGCTCGACTCCATGCAAATACAAGCTTTTGAACCCTAAGAACGGCGAGACCATAGCAGGCCCATGGTGGTGACGCAAGGGAAAGATGCATCCCCCAGAATTGGGTTAAATCGCACGACGCACCGCGTTTTATGGCTTTTCCCGGAGGTGTTTGTCGATAGAGCGTTGCAATCCCTCGGAAGGGTCTTACAATGGACAGCCGTGAAGACAGAGACGATCAGTTCTTGGCGATATGTGGCTCCGAATGCAGTGACATGCATCGGTTTATCGGTTGCGTTGCTCTCGATAATGAGTACGTTTTCGGGCCAATACGAAGACGCCGCGTGGCTGATCTTGTTTTGCTGTCTGATCGATAAGCTCGACGGCACAGTGGCTCGATTACTGAACGGCTCCAGCTCCTTTGGCGTGCAGATGGACTCGTTTAGCGACTTGGTGGCGTTCGGTGTTGCGCCGGGTCTGTTGTTCTTGGGAATGTTTAGCGCTCCCCTTTATGAGGACTATTATCAGTCGCTGGGTATGTTCTGGATGCTACGGGTGGCGGTGATCTTCCTCATTGTGATGTCCGTCATTCGGCTCGCCAAGTTCAACGTCATGACCGAACAGATCGGGTCGAAGATCTTCTTGGGCATTCCGACCACGCTCGTGGGTGCGGTGACCGCGTCCTTCTTGCTCACAGCGATGAAGTTTGATTGGCCGGTGGAGATCGTGGCCTACACCCCCATCGCGCTCTTTGTATTGGGACTGTGGATGGTGTCGAATATACGGATGCCGAAGGTGCGCAAGACGACCAGCCTTGGATACAACATCTTTATCGGAGTGAATGTGGTCGTCACTTGGGTCTGCGTGCCGTTGCGGCTCTATCCCGAGTACGTATTGGCGCTGTCGGGTGGGTACGCCTTCATCGGGTCGATCTACGCAACCTGTTACTTCGATACGCCGGAGGTTCGTGAAACGTCCGACGAGGACGCCGCTGAGAGCGAGTGAAACCGTCGGGTAGTCCCCTCATCGGCTCGATTTCTTAAATATTGCAGAGGCAGATGTCTGGGATTCGGTTGGTCGAATCCCGACAGGTTGTCGTGGCCGTAGCGCAGGTTTCTTTTGTCCTGTGATCATTGGGTTGGGTCCCCACGACGCGGCAAATCTGGGTGGCGAGGCTGCAAATACGGTTCTGATGGCTGCACAGGGTGTCGCATTGGTCGGGAGTGTCGTTCAATGCGCGGTCGTACTCCCAAAGAGTGCGTATTTGTTCATTTCGAAGCTCTTCTGTTTGCGAGGGCGTGGGCAGAATCGTCGAATGTTCCCGGGGTGTGCTGGATGAACAAGCGACGAAAACACCCAGCGCCAGCCCGGCACAACACACTGTGTTCGCAATTCTTCGTGAACTCTGGATTCCGGCGCGGACGCGCGTCTTGAACATGCTGTCGGCCTCTTCGGTATGCGTTGACACTCGATGGGTTCCACTGCTATTTTTCACCCGGCAAGTCAGAGGCATCGAGCATCCTGTATGCAAGAGGAACCCTAGCTTTGTTTCAAGCGACTGGCAACGATGTGACAACGGTGAGAGAAACCATGGACGAGGATCGGCAACGATTGTTGGCTTTGCTGACGGAACTCAGCTTTGAGCGACGGAACGTAACGCTCGCCAGCGGTCGAGAGTCGGATTTTTACATTGACGTGCGCAACACAGCCCTTCACCCAGAGGGAAATGCGCGTTGTGGGCGACTGCTTTGGGAAACATTGATGGCGTCTGGCCCCGAGTGCACGGTGGTGGCGGGACCGTCCATCGGTGCGGATCCCCTGATTGCGGCCATCGCCTATACGAGCTGGTTAGAGAATCGGCCTGTACCCGCCATGATGGTTCGTAAAGAAGCCAAGGGCCATGGGGTAGGGGGGCTGATCGCGGGAGCGCGCCATATTCCCGAAGGAAGCGCCGTTGCTGTGGTGGAAGATGTTCTTACAACCGGGGGATCCGCATTGCGCTGTATTGAGACCATTCGTCGCTGTGGGTACAACCCTGTGCGTCTGATCGTGGTGGTGGATCGTGAGGATGGAGGACGTGAGCATGTGGAGGCGAGCGCGAAAATACCCGTGGAGGCGCTCTTTTCACGCTCCGACTTCATCGAGGAACCAAATCGCTGAGTCGCTCTCTACTGGTTTTTCTGTGGTTGGTCCTGATGGGGTGTGCGCCGCCTCCGGTCCGCTTGGTGGACACAGGGGTGGCGGCCACCACCGACGATTATGACAACGTCCTGAAGCAATGGACTCGGTCGGCGGAAACCTATTATTACTTGGAGGGCCGTCTCTTCGCCCACGCCACCTATTTGTCCTGGGCATTTCGGCGCGCTCAAATTGTCCATCGTAAGAGTCGTGAGCGTTTGACTCTGATGGACGAGGAGAGACTTCGGGATGAACATCGTGTTCGCAATGGTGAGGCGCATGAATTTTTTGTGGCGGCGTTTACGAACGAGTGGCGATGGAACACGCTGGAGGACACGAGCGCCGAGGGGCTGTGGGCCATTCGATTGTTGAACGAGCGCGGTGAATCCTTGGCCCCCATCAGC
>CAUZBV010000355.1:0-4545 GCA_963578115.1 Myxococcales bacterium | reverse complement strand
CCGCCATTGGCTCCACCACTGACGAGCTTCTGGAGGGGGCCCATTCCATACTGGACCAACAGCCCGTCGGCACGGCCAGGGCGTCGGTCGCCTCTCTGCTCGCAACGGGCGAGCTGCACTCCGTAGCACTTTTGGCCCTTGGTCTCGCGAGAGCCGGTCTCCCGTCTCTTCGCTTGGATGACACCAGAACCTGGATTCGGACCAGCGGCGACCCACTGGACGCCGATCCCATCGGACTCGACACCCAGGCCCTCGAGCGGTCTTTCCAAGAACACACCATCGCCATCCTTCCCGGATTTGTTGGCGTGGATCCCGCCGGAAACACGACCGTTTTGGGGCGGGGGGGATCCGACCTGTCGGCGTTGTATGTCGCGTGGAAGTGGTCGGCTGAACGATGTCGACTGCTCAAGGACGTCGACGGCGTGTACGACACCGATCCGAACGAGGGGATCGGTCGACGATTCCAAACGTTGAGCTGGACCGAGGCGTTGGAAAGAGAGCGCCAAGTCTTGCAGACCAAAGCCCTGGAATTCGCAAACCGGCACCGATTGAATTTCGAGGTGGGCACACCGCTACACAGTGGGGGAACGACGATCGGGGTCAAAACCACGAGGAGGGTCGTGGCTTCCAATTCCCGTCCTCGCCTTCGGGTAGGACTTCTGGGGCACGGCACCGTCGGCGGGGGTGTGGCCCATCGACTGGCTGCCCTCTCAGACCGTTTTGAGTTGGTGAGGATCGCCGTTCAAGACATCGAGAAGCACGTCACAGTAGAAAATAAGGAGCTTCTCACCACCGATTGGCGGGAGGTCATCGCCGCCAAACCCGATGTCATCATCGAGTGCATTGGCGGGGTGACGACGGCCAGTGATATCATTCGCGAAGCGCTGCACGCGGGATGCCACGTGATCACGGCCAACAAGGCGGTGGTTGCCGCCCAGGGTCGGAGCTTCCGAGCGCTTGCTGAGCGCGAGGGATTGTCCATTCGCTACGGTGCGTCCGTGGGTGGCGTAGCGCCCTTTTTGGAACGCGTAGACGCCCTTCGAGCGTCGACAGAGATCACCTCCGTGAATGGGGTCATCAACGGAACCTGCAACGACGTGTTGGACCGCATCGGTCAAGGGGCGTCGTTTCCAGAAGCAATCCAGGCGGCGCAGGAGGCCGGGTTCGCCGAGGCGGATCCATCCCGCGATGTGGATGGGGTCGACGCGGCTGAGAAACTGGCCATCTTGATCCACCACGCATTTGGGGAAGAGGCCTCCGTGAGTGACATCTCCTGTGAAGGGATCGCAACGTTGGACGAACACGCCATCCGCCGAGCCCAACGGACCGGTCGCCGCTTCCGGCTCGTGGCCACCGCGGAACGCACCGCGCTCGGGATCCGAGCCTCTGTGCGGCCCGTCATTCTCCCCAACACCCATCCACTTGCCCGTGTGGGAGGCGCCGAAAACCGGCTCCTTGTACGCACAAGAGGAGACCAGCGCTGGACCATTGATGGAACCGGCGCGGGACGCTGGCCGACCACCGAAGCGATTATCGGTGATTTGTTGGCGCTCGCCAATGTTCGAGAGACAATTGATCCCGACACCCAGGAGGTGATCCGATGAATCGCTGGACTCGACTCGTACAGTATGACCCCGCGCCCGGAGATCCGACCGCGCCCACCACAACGCCCCTGTACCAAACCGCGACGTTTCGACAACCGTCCGCGTTGGGGGAAGGTTCACATGACTATTCGCGCAGCGGAAACCCCACACGCGACGTCTTGGAGGAACGCTTGGCGCAGCTGGAAGGAGCAAAACACGGCTTCGCTTTTGCCAGTGGCATGGCGGCCCTGTCGGCCATTACGCGTTTGGCCCGCGCGGGTGACCACATTGTGGCCTGCTCGGATTTGTACGGTGGCACTTATCGTCTGCTGTCCAAAATCGTCGCCCACCAAGGCATCGACGTTTCGTTTGTGGACACAACCGACCTGGAGGCCCTTGGAGCCGTCCTCACGGAACGGACGCGTTTCGTCCTGGTTGAGACGCCCAGTAACCCCTTGCTGTGCATCACGGATTTGAATGCGGTGGCCGACCTCGCCCACCGATCGGGCGCTTTGCTGGTCGTGGACAACACGATCATGTCTCCATGGCTTCAGCTGCCCCTGGAGCACGGCGCCGATGTGGTCGTTCATTCTGCGACCAAACATCTGGGTGGTCACGGTGATCTAACGGCCGGCGCCGTCGTCACCAACGATCCGGACGTTGCCGAAACCATCGCGTTCGTCCAAAACGCGGAAGGCACGGCGTTGAGCCCCTTTGACAGCTGGCTCTTGCTCCGTGGGCTCAAGACCCTGGGGCTGCGTGTGGAGCGGCAACAGGACACCGCAGCCCACATCGCGCGCTTCTTGGCGGACCATCCAGACGTGACACACGTTCACTTCCCCGGATTGGAGAACCACCCCGGCAGAGCGCTTCATGAAGAGCAAGCCAGCGGACCCGGCTTGCTGGTCAGCTTTCAGACTGGAGACGTGGAATTGTCCCAGAGAATCGTCGAGGAGAGCCAACTCTTCGGCATCGCCGTGAGCTTTGGCAGCGTGCATTCCACCATCGGGTTGCCTTGTGCCATGTCGCACGCGTCCATTCCCAGTGGGGAGCGAACGCTGCCGGCGGATTTGGTGCGGATCTCGGTGGGCATCGAAGATCCGGATGATCTCCTCGTCGATCTAGCGCAGGCGTTCGCGACTGTGCGCCGAACACTGCGAGTGGCGGCAGCATAACCGGGAAAGAGAAACAGAATCCGTTTCTCTTTTGGGTATGTTCTGGTACACAATGCAGCCCATGAAGCGGGATAGAACACCAGAGCGCGGTGAGCGTCGGCCCTTTAGCATTGCGCCCATGATGGCGCGAACGGACCGCCATTACCGAACCTTCATGCGCCACATCACATGGCACACGCTGCTCTACACCGAGATGATCACCACCGGTGCGCTCATCCATGGGGACCGCCCCCATCACCTGGATTACTCGGACATGGAACACCCCATCGCCCTCCAGCTGGGCGGTGACGACCCAAAGGCGATGGCCCAATGCGCACACTGGGCAGTGGAATGGGGTTACGACGAAGTCAATATCAACGTCGGTTGCCCCAGTGACCGAGTGCAGCGAGGACAGTTTGGCGCCTGTTTGATGGACCACCCTCAACGGGTGGCGGACTGTGTCGCCGCCATGAGAGCAGCCGTCTCCATCCCCGTCACGGTCAAGCACCGGATCGGGATCGATGATCGCGATCGCTACGAGGACTTGAGCCACTTTGTGGGCATCGTCTCTCAGGCCGGATGCGACCGATTCTCGGTGCACGCGCGCAAAGCGTGGCTCCAGGGTCTGAGCCCCAAAGAGAACCGGACCATTCCGCCCCTTCGCTACGACGAGGTGGTTCGACTCAAGAACGACTTCCCTCACTTGGTCATTGAGATGAATGGGGGCATCGTCGATATGGAGGGCGTCACGCGACACCTCGAAGACGTGGACGCGGTGATGGTCGGTCGCGCGGCGTATGACCGGCCCTACGACTGGGTCCATGTCGATGGAGAGATCTTCGGCGACGCCCACCCCATTCCTTCTCGTCACGACGTGGTGGAAGCCATGATTCCCACCATTGAAGAGTGGACTGGCCGCGGTGCCAAACTGCTGAACATCACACGCCATATGCTCAACCTCTTTGCTGGTCAGCCCGGCACGAAGGCCTGGAAACGGGCGTTGAGCACCCACCCGAACCCTCCGGCTAGTGAGGCTGTGGCAACGGTACGGGCCGCGTTGGCCCTCGTGCCCAGACCCGAGCGCATGGAGCCCATCGCCTCGACGGTCGCGTCGCCCTGTTAGCGAAGAAGTTGGGTCTCTTGATAAAACACCCGCAGATCTTCCCAATAGACCACTGAATCCGGCGGACAGTCGTTGTGATCGCAATCGTAGGCGATGAGTTTACCCTGGGTCGCCGCTTTGGCGTTGGCCTGGGCGTGGGCGAAGGGGATCATGGAATCGTGCTTCCCGTGAAGGATCAACACGGGCACAGCCAGCCCCTCTAGAAGACCAAGGTTGTCGAAGGGATCGCGCACGAGGAAGCGAGGGACGAGATAGGATCGAGCCATTCGAGCGATGCTGGTGAACGTGGACTGCAACACCAGCGCGGCCGGTTTTCGAAGGCGAGCCAAGGCGCACGCCACACCGCCACCCAGGCTTCGTCCATGATACACCACACGAGAGCCATCCACCTCGGGACGCTGCTCAATCGCACGCGTCATGGTGAGAAAATCGGCGGCGATCGCCGCTTCCGAGGGCGTGCCGGCCGACCGACCAAATCCACGAAACTCCACCATCAACACATTGAACCCGAGGGCTCGATACGAAGCCATCAACGATCGATTGTCATCCAGGTACTCCGCGTTCCCGTGCGCGAACACCACCAGGGGCGCGGGCGCGTCGCCAGAGGCTCCCTTGCCCGGCACGTACCAGGCTTCTACCGGGCCTTCGGAGGTGGAATGCCACAGAATCTCCATGTCTGGAAAGA
>CAUZBV010000354.1:0-4556 GCA_963578115.1 Myxococcales bacterium | reverse complement strand
CCATTCTTCCGTGATGGATTCGTCACGGTACCGAGTGGGGTCGTCCGAGGTCGAGTGGGCGCCAATACGGTATGTGAACGCCTCGATCAGGCAGGGGCCTTGCCCAGCGACCGCACGGTCGCGCGCCATCTTGGTCACGGCGTACACTGCGACGGCGTCGTTTCCATCCACTCGGTAGCCCGGCATGCCATAACCACAGCCCTTAATCGCAATACTCGAAGCGGCGGTTTGCTTCTGCCAGGGCGTGCTGATCGCCCATTGATTGTTTTGGCAGATGAAGATCACGGGTACGTTCATGACGGCCGCGAACTCCATCGCGACGTGAAAATCACTCTCGCTGGTGCAGCCGTCTCCCAAATAGGCGATGGTCACCCCGGTGTCCCCTTTCAAACGTTGCGCCAAGGCCACGCCCACAGCGTGGGGCAATTGGGTCCCCAGGTTGGATGAGAGGGTCACATAGTTCACACGATTGTCGCCATAATGACAGGGCATTTGGCGACCCTGTTGAATGTCGTCCCCGTTGCAGAAGACCTGATTAATGTAGTCCGACAGGGGGAATCCACGCAGGAGGGCGACGCCCCCTTCGCGCAACGCGGGCAAGATCCAGTCGTTGGGCTCCGTGGCATAGCCAGACCCGATGACGGCTCCCTCTTGACCCGTGGCAGCGCCGTAAAAACTGATTCGGCCCTGCCGTTGGAGGATCTGCATCCGTTCGTCCAGCGTGCGCACCAGGGACATGGTCCGGTACATGGTAAGCAGTCCATCGCCATCCAGGCCACGGGGCCACCGGTCTTGGTTGACGGTTCCTTCGGGGGAGACCACTTGCCAGAGGCTGGGCTCCTCGTCCGGTCGAATGGCTTCGGGGACTGCGTGGTTCAACGGAGCTCCAAGAGCAAACGATCGGGTTGTTCCAACAGTTCGCGAAGACGTTGTACAGCGACGGCGCCCACATAGCCATCGACGACCCGATGATCGAAGCTCAACGAGACGTTCATCAATTTGCGCGCTACGAGCTCCCCATCCACAAATAGGGGTCGTTCAAAGATTCGGTGGACACCCAAAATGGCGACTTCCCCTAGATTCAGGATCGGTGTGGCCAAGATCCCTCCGAATTTACCGAGGGATGTAATGGTAAATGTGGATCCGCGAACATCGTCTTGGCCCAAACGCATGGCGCGCGCCTTGTCCGACAACTCGGCGACCTCTCGAGAGAGTTCCAGCACGTCTTTGGTGTCCACATCGTGGACCACCGGAACGGTCAATCCTTGGTCTGTCGCGACGGCAATGCCGAGGTTGTAGAAGCGCTTCAACACAATCTCGTTGGCCGCGTCATCCAATGAGGCGTTCAGCATGGGATGCTCGCGCAGCATGATGACAACCGCCTTCATGATGATGGGAAGATAGCTCAAGTCGGTTCCCGCTTCTTGCGCCAAGGGGCGGAGCCGTGTTCGCAGAGCCACCAACTCAGTGACGTCGATCTCTTCCACGTAGGTAAAGTGCGGGGCTGTAAATTTACTCTTCACCATGTTTTCCGCGATGATCTTGCGGAGCCCACGCAATGGGATCCGCTCTTCGCGCGGTCCATCCACTCTTCGCGCGGGCCGTGGTGTGACTGCGTGGGCGGTCGATGGAGCACCTCCTTGGGCGGCCTTCTCCACGTCCTCACGGGTGACACGGCCCTCTTTGCCGGTGCCGGTCACAGCGCTCAGTTCCACACCCAACTCGCGTGCGATCCGTCGGGTGGCCGGTGCGGCCAACACGCGGCCGCCTGGCGGCGATGTTGTGGGCGCCGGCGCCACAGGGGCGGGGGCAGCGGGCGTTTCGGCGACGGGTTCGGGCACGGCAGCGGGCTCGGACGTTTCTTCTTTGGGAGCGGGTTCAGGCTCCGGAGCGGGTTCAGGCTCCGGAGAGGCCTCGGTTTGCGCCGGCGGATTCCCGTTTTCAGCTTCTTGGATGACCAGGAGCGTTTTGCCCACCGGGACCGTATCGCCGGCTTTCCACGGAATGGAATCAATGGTGCCTGCTCGTGGACTGGGGATGACGACGGTGGCCTTGTCGGTCAATACCTCCACGACCGGCTGATCTTCGTTGATGACGTCACCTTCATTGACCAACCACGCCACAATTTCCCCTTCAACCACTCCTTCGCCGATGTCGGGAAGCTTAAATTCGAACGCCATGATGTTCCTCCTAGCTCTGTGCTAGTATTCGATTGACGCCGTCGCGGCCTGGTGAATACGGCTCGCATCGGGCAAATATTCGTGTTCCAAAGTGTGTGGGAACGGGGTGTCTAGACCCGTTACGCGTTGTACAGGGGCTTCTAGGTACAGAAACGCATGCTCTTGCACCAAGGAGGCCAATTCGGCACCGAAACCACTGGTCCGGGGCGCCTCGTGGACGATGATGATTCGTCCTGTCTTCTTGGCGCTGGCAACGATGGTGTCGATGTCCAAGGGGATCAGGCTTCTCAAATCGATGATCTCCAAAGACATTCCATCCTCTTCAGCTTGTTTGGCGGCGTCCATGGCGGTGTGCACCATGGCTCCGTAGGTCAACACCGTGACGTCGGTGCCCTCGCGCAAAACAGCCGCTTCGCCCAATGGGATTGTGTAGTAGTCTTCCGAGACTTCGCCCCGCGCGGCACGGTACACGCGTTTTGGCTCCATGAAGATCACCGGGTCGTCGTCTTCGATTGCCGACAGAAGAAGGCCCTTTGCGTCGTGTGGATTGGATGGGATCACCACCTTCAATCCAGCAATATGCGTGAAGAGCGCCTCAGGGGATTGACTGTGATAGAGGCCTCCGCGAATACCGCCGCCAAAGGGTGTTCGAACCACCATGGGTGCCGTGAAGTGTCCGCCCGACCGGTACCGGATTTTCGCCATTTCGGTCACGATATGGTCAAAGGCTGGGAAGATAAAGTCCACGAACTGAATTTCGGCCACGGGTCTCATGCCGTACATGGCCATGCCGATGGCTGTTCCCACGATTCCTGACTCCGACAGAGGAGTGTCGATAATTCGGTCATCCCCAAATTGTTCGTGGAGTCCGGCGGTGGCGCGAAACACGCCGCCAAATTTGCCCACATCTTCGCCCAGGACGATCACGTTTGGGTCGCGCTCCATGGCGAGCTTCATGGCGCTGTTGAGCGCTTGAATAATGTTCATCGTGCTCATGCGTTGCTCCTACTGCCCTGTTCTGCTGCGGCCAGCGCTGCGGCGATCTGATCCTCGTGGGCCGTGCATTGAGACGGGGACACTGTCGATTGGTTTCGATCCACAATGGCTTCGACCAGCGTGGGTCCATTCCCATTCCGTGCGTTGTCGACGGCGTCACGAAGCGCGTCGTGTACGGCGTTGGGATCGTCTCCCTGAACGCTTGCGGTCTGAACGCCGTATCCAGGTCCCCGTTCGAGCAGGGGCCGCTGCCCGTTGGATCGAACCACGAAGACAACCGGAGCGCTCAAAACACCGGCGAAGGTCAGTCCGGTGTGGAAGTCCCCGTCTGAGACGACGCCATCCCCCAATTCACACAAGGCCACGATCCCATCGTTCCGGGCGGCATGTGCCAGGCCGACGGTGTGGGGGATGCGTGTGGCGGATCCGGCGGTACTGGAAACCACTCTCAGCTTGGCAATTTCAGCGGCGTTGTCACCGCGCAGAGCGTGTGCAAAGAGTTGATCGATCGGCAGCCCGCGAAACAACGCTGCGGCGTTCACTTGCCGTCCCCAGAAGGCCCAGTCGACCGGTTCCAAAGCGGCCGCACAGCCCACGAGGACCGCCTCTTCACCGATGCAGGGTTGATGATTGGGGATGAGTCCTGCTTGGCTCAAACGAGTCAATTGGCGGTCGATGCCTGCGACGAGCCCAGTCCAATGGGACAAATCCTGCCGCGGTTCGGTTTGTTCGGCCACGGCGCTCCTCATGATTGCGTCGACTGCAGGGCTTGGGTCATGAAGAACTCCCCAGCACGATACGAGCTGCGTACCAGGGGGCCTGATGCGCAGTACACAAACCCCAACTCAAGCGCAATGTCTCGATACCGGTCAAATTGCGTGGGGTGCACAAACGAGTGGACTGGCATGTGTTTTGGCGTGGGGCGAAGGTATTGGCCAAAGGTGACCACGTCACAATTCACATCGCGCAAATGCTGCATGCACTCGATCACTTCGTCTTCGGTTTCGCCCACACCCAGCATCAGCGAGGTCTTGGTCAGGGCACGACGGCCAGTCATTTGGTCCTTGGCATGGCTCAGCACGTTCAGGCTTTGCCCGTATCCGCAGCGGGAATCGCGGACGTTACGTTGTAGGCGTTCAACAGTCTCTACGTTGTGGGCGAAGACTTCCGGACACGCCCGGAGCACTGTGTCGACGGCATGGAGATCCCCCGCGAAATCCGGTGTGAGCACCTCGATCAATATCTTGGGAGAGAGCGCACGCACCGCGGTGATGGTCTGGGAGAAGATCGCGCTGCCTCCATCGCTCAAATCATCCCGGTCCACGCTGGTGATCACCACGTATTCGAGATCCATTTGTTGAATGGCTTTGGCTACGCGCA
>CAUZBV010000353.1:0-4571 GCA_963578115.1 Myxococcales bacterium | reverse complement strand
CTTGGCCACCATTGCCCCCAACGAGCGCATTCGCTGGGTGGCTATTTATAGTTATTGCCGTGGCTGGGCACGTCGGGCCCCAAAACGCGTCCTGGCTTTCGCAAGACTGATGCTGGCGTCACCCAGTACCAATGTTCGGGAGGCGGTGGTGTTTGGGCTCCGCTTTGTCACGCAACTCGGTGCCCATCAGCTGCTACTAGACGGACAGGCTCAAGAGCGTCATCCGCGCGTTCAGGCGGTGTACAAACGTGTGCTCCGCAATCGAAACGCCACTCTTCGGCCGGCAAAGCCCTCGCCGAGAGACCGCACGAAATAAGAGTCTGCCACTGGCCTTGTGGGCGATCAGGTTCCCCTACCACGAATGAGGGAGAAGACGGTCCGCAAGATGATCGCCAAGTCCAACGCAAAGCTGCGATTCTCAATGTAATAAAGATCGTAATCGACACCCTCGTGAATGGGCAACGAACGCTCGGGGCTGATTTGCCACACACCGGTGATTCCGGGGCGTACCCTCAAGCGAGCACGCTGGTTTTCATTGTAGTCTTCGACAACAAACTTCATTTCAGGGCGTGGACCCACCACGCTCATGTCCCCACGCAACACGTTCCAAAGTTGGGGAAGTTCGTCGATGCTGGTGCGACGAAGCCACTTTCCAACGCGGGTAATGCGCGGATCATCGGAGTCCGTGGGATGCAACGCGTACTTGGGAGCGTCCACACGCATCGTACGAAACTTAAAGAGCACGAAGGGGTTGGCTTTCTTGCCGATCCGCTCCTGTTTGAAGAGCACCGGGCCACGGCTCTCCAACTTGATGATCAGCCCCACCAAGAAGAGAATCGGGCTCAGAACCAGCAAAGCCAACGCCGAGCTCACCAGGTCAAAGGCTCGCTTTGTGATTAAATAGATGTGTTCTTCACCCGTACGCTGGAAGCCCAAGAGTGGCAATCGGCCCACATTAAAAACAGAAAGATTGTGCCAGAAGAGCGGATAAATGTGCGGTAGGTACAAAACCCGTACATTCGCCTCCATCGCGTCACGTTGGAGCATAAGGAGTTCGTCCACCGACTGGGTTCCGTGGGCAACGATGATCTCGTCCACCCCATGGACCTTGATGAGTGTTCTGACGGAGTTCATGCCACCGAGTACCGGGATCTCTAATTCGGCGGTGCCGGTCCGCATTGTCACGGGCTGCCCAATGCGGTCGTCATCCTCCGTCACAAATCCAACAGCCTTTCGTGCTGCACCCGAGCTAAACAACAAATTCCGTAGAACAGCGAGGCCCAATTCACCGTCGCCCACGATGAGGACCCGCAAATCCCCAAAGCGCCGATGTCGAGCGCGCTCACCCATTCGAAAAACAATCGCCCGACCCACAGGCACCAAGAGCGCACTGAGCGCGATGCCAAAGCTGATCGCCAGTCGTGAAAAGTGGGTGGAGCGAATAAAGAATGTGCTCGCCAATAGAACCACTGTGGCAACGGCAAAGCCCTTAATGGAACGGCGCGTGTTGTGTAGATTGAGGAATCCTTGATCCAGACGATACAGGCCGAACAAGGCAAAGAGGGTCAGGTAGAGCCCGGCGGCGGCCGCCGCCACGAGCAATGGCTCACGCATGAGCGGCGGGAGATCACGCCCAAGCAAGTGTTGATAGCCCAACATTGCACACCAATAGGATCCGACCAATATGAATAGGTCGACCAGCGCCAACACAAAGCGAAAACCGCTCTCAAAAATGGACCTCGCCAGCGGATTTCGACCCACTCGACTGTTGGGGACCGGATCGATGAAGGAGGACTGGTCAGGTCCATGAACGGATTCCGAAGCCACGTCGGTTTGCCCAGTGCCGGTGGGTTCAATCTCAACCTTCATGCGCCCGTCCCCCCTGGGCCCTGTGAGCCGCGACCAAAGCGCTTGAACAAGCCTCCCAGACGGTGGGCGAGCACCTGGCCGGACAGTCCCACCAGAAACATCGAGTTGGTCGTTACGTATCGTTTGCCCAAACGCCGCGGTTCTTGTGCCAATCGATAGGCCCACTCCAATCCGCGATCTTGCATCCACATGGGCGCGCGATCTTTCAGCCCGGAGAGTTGATCAAAGGCAGCACCCACGCCCAAAAGCAAAGGCGCATTAATGTGTTCTGTCATGCGGGCCATCCAACGCTCTTGCTTCGGCGCACCCAACCCGACCCACACAAAGTGCGGATTGGCGCCATTGATCAGCGCGGCGTGCTCGCGGTCTTCTTCCGGTGTCGGTTCACGAAATGGAGGACTAAAACAGCCAACAACGTTGTGAGTCGGGTAACGGGCCAAGAGCTTATCCCGACCCTCTTCGGACCCGCCATAAAAGAAGTGGCGATGACCCGTTACCGGAGCCCTCTCCAACATTTTTTCCATCAGCATCGGGCCATTGGTTCGTCGTGATGGTCCCACATCCAACAATCGAAGCGCCCAAACAAGGGGCTTCCCATCGGGCAAGGCCATGTACGCACCGTTCGTGATCTCCTGATACGATGAATCAAAGACACCGGTGATTGTCGTGTGCACATTGGACAAGCACACATAGCCTTGAGATGCGCCTTCGCCAGCGACCTCTTCCAGGATTCGCACCGCTTCGTTCGGCTCCACATTGGCGATCCGACTCCCTAATACTGACACCTTGGGAAAAACACTTCCTCCCACCACAATCACCATCCTAGTTGGCTGGGTAACGCCCCTCTAATACACTAAGTTGCAAATCTCGTCGATGGCGATCATTTTCAGGGATGGGCTCCAAGCCAGGCCCAGCGTGGCCATCGTAAGAGACGCTGAGGAGCCTCCACTCTCTCACATATTGTACCCTAGGCCCCGGGTCCTGTAAGATGTCGACCAATGATGGGTAATGTCCGCACTTGGTGGGTCTTGGGAAGCGCTGCGATCGTGTTTGCAGGCTGTCCCACATCGGATGACATCAACCTCGGCGAAGACGCCGGATTGGGCCAATGGGACATCGTCTTGGATTTGGGCAGTCCATCCGATGAAGGGCCTCCACCACCGCCAGACATCCCCAAACCACCCGATGACGGTCCTCCTCCAGCCTGTACAAGCAGCGACGAATGTGAAGGGGTCCTCGAAGGGCTGGGGCTCTGTGAAGTGGCTGTCTGTGACCTCGACACCAACGAATGCATTCCAGGATTCGCGGCCGACGGGGCGACATGCGATGACGACAACCCCTGCACCATCACGTTGTGTTCGGCCGGCATTTGCGAAGTCACGGGCCTTGAAGATTGCGACGATGCCAATCCATGCACGACCGACAAGTGCATCGACTCGGCCAACGGCTGCCAAAACATTCCCAATCTCGACCCCTGTGACGACGGCAACTCCTGCACAATCGGTGATCAATGTGGGGGGGGGGTGTGTCTGCCGGGCAATACAAACATCTGCAGTTGTACCGGACAACCTGACGGTGACTCCTGTGACGACGGAGACGCGAGCACGCTGGGTGATTTCTGCTTTCAAGACGCCTGCGGCGGCTTTGAATTTTCGGTCTTCAATCCTGCAAGCAATTCCCTCTCCGCGGAATTTGTGCGGATGGACGCGGGAACGGGAACGATAATGGCCGTAGGAACGGATCTTCGCGGTGGACAAAAATGGACGTGGGCCGTCGCCATCGAGGACGGCCAAGCCGTCTACCATCAGCAAAGTGCACGCACCGACACCGAATACCTGGCGGTGGGCGATGGACTGGCGGCCGGTACCAATGGTCGCGTGAGCCGATGGGTAAGTGGGCAAAACTGGGAGAAGGAAGGAACACTCCAAGCCGCCGTCGTCAATGCACCCAGTAGTACGACCTTTGGAGACATCTCCAGCGTGTGGAGCGATGGTACCGTCGCGCTCCTCTTCGGACGGAATGAGACCAACACAACCATGAAGATCACGCGTTGCGACGGCATCAACGCCACACCCACCTGCACGAGCGTCGGGCTCGCCAACGCCACCGGGTACCATCCCCGAATGGCGACATCCAGACCCGGATCCAGCAGTCTAACCGGCCCTCTGGTTGCGGTGAACAGCCTGGCGAGCGCGCCACGGAGTCTGATCATTAAACACCCAGGGGCCAACGCCAACACCATGAGCACCATCGCCGACATCGGGAGTCTCAGCGGCATGGAGTGGCGGGATCTGGCCATCGCGCCCGACGACCAGATTTGGGGCGTGGGGAGTCTCGGTTTGACGGTGCGCGGAAGCGGAACCGCGTTCGCCTCGCTGCCCGCGCTGCCCAACAAGGACTTGTACGCGCTCGCTATGGCGGGCGATCATGTCTTGATTTTTGGTCAAAACGAGGGCGAACAGACGCTCTGGATCCACAAGCGTGGGGACAATGATTACGAGCCCTCGGCGTACCACGCGGTCGAAATCCCAGTGGACTCGATCCGCATCGTAGACGCCATTGTGGATACGACGGCCATCACGGTCATTACAAAGCCCACCGGTAGCGGCACCACATCGGGCGCCTGGATTGGGACCCGCAAGCTCGCACCATAATGAGTACATCGCCCCCGTCAGAGAGCGCTGAAACCGATCTATTCGTCG
>CAUZBV010000352.1:0-4573 GCA_963578115.1 Myxococcales bacterium | reverse complement strand
GGGGCCGTGTTCGTGGGTCATGTAGCGACGATTGCCCAGCCCGATTCCGTGTTCACCGCTGCATGTTCCGCCCCTGTCGATGACAGCGGCGACGAGCTCGTCTTTGGCGTCGTGTGCGCGCTGCCATGCCGCTTCGTCCTGAGGATCTTCTTGGATGAGCACATGCAGGATCCCCAAACCCACATGGCCAAATGCATAGAGGGAAAGGGAATCTCGCTCCCCCAATTGGTGCGCATGGTCGACAACTTGTGGCAGCGCGCTGATGGGAAAGGCTACATCGCATCGGATGGTTTGAGTGTCTCGCCGAACGGCTCGCACAGCGCGCGTAGCCCAATGACGAACGACCCAGGGATCTTCGGGGAGATCCAGCGTCGCTCCACCTTCATCGACGCACACGCTTTGGACGATCTCCACGATGTCATCGAGCGAGGCGTCGCTGCCCGCGTGCACCTCCATGAGCAATGTGGCTTGCTCGGGAAGTCCGTAGTCTTTGAATCCATTGAGAGCGCGTATGGAGCATCGGTCCAAGTACTCGCAGGCGGCCAAGTCGACGCCGTAGCCAATCATGGTCGCGATGGCGGTCGCACACGCGGTTTCGGATTCAAAGGTCATGGCCAATTTCCGGGTGTGCGCCGGACGGCCAGTGAGACTGAGGACCACTTCGGTGATGATGCCCAACGTTCCTTCGGAGCCACACATCAGCGCGGTGAGATCGTAGCCCGACGAGGTTTTGGGACAGGCGTGACCCGTGTCGATGATCTCGCCGGCCCCCGTGACGACTTTGAGTCCCAAGATATGGCGTTCGGTGGCTCCGTATTTGAGCGCGTAGATCCCACTGGCGTTGTTGGCCACCATGCCGCCCACGGTGGCGACATCCCCGGAACCACCTGGAGAGGGCGCAAAGAAGAGCCCGTGGGAACGAAGCTTGTCGTTGAGGTTGTCGTAGACGATGCCTGGCTGGACCCGCGCAACGAGATCCTCGGGGCGGACCTCCAGCACTTGCGTCATGCGGGTGATGTCCATGACCACGCCGCCACGGGTGGGAATGGGGTTTCCTTCGAGGCTGCTTCCGGCCGCTCGGACCGTGAGTGGGGTTTTGTGGGTTCGACAGGCCAGCACCACATCGCGGATGGATTCGGTCGTCTCGCACCAGACCACAGCATCCGGGAGGTGGGCCGGGAGATCGGACTCATCGCGTGAGGCGGCTTCCCGATCCGAGGTGCGCGTGGAGACGGAATCGTCTCCCAAGATGGCCGTCAGATCGTTGAACAGAGCGTCGCTCATGGGTCAGGGGCTCGCTTCGGAGAAGTTGCGGTAGATGGCCTTTTTCGGTTGCAGCGTGATCGCCTTGTCGATGGCCGTTCGAGCATCGGCCGTGTCGCCTCGGGCTCGCAGGGTCTTGGCCAAGAGATAATGGAGCCATCCTTCCTTTGGGTTGAGCGACAGAGCCGTCCGAATGGCTTGCTCCGCGGCCTTGGTACCATAGTGGTCTACGTGCTGGACCAGAAAGTCAGCCAGGTACAAGAGCGGTGTCTTGGGGTCATCTATTGCTTTGGCCCATCGCTCAAAGATGGCGAGCGCCTTTTCGCTTTGTTTGTCCACATGGTGTGCTTTGGCGGCCCAATAGCGGAAACCGTTTTCATCGGGGGTGCCTTGGTACAACCCGGATTCGATGGCGCGGAGGAAATGCGTGGCCGCCTGATCGCCTTTGCCCTGGACACGAAGGAGCCACCGTCCCCAGACGCGAGTGGCTCGGCCGCCTACGGGTCCACCGACCGACATGGCCCCTTCGAGGATGCGTCTGGCGTCGCTCTCTTTGTTTCGAGCCAAGAGCGCTTGTGCCCAATCGATCTGACGATCCCAGTCGTCCGGCTTTGCCTTGGCTCTTTTTTCCAAGATGGCCAGCGTGCGCTTGCCGCGACGAACGTCACGGAGGGCCTGGAGATATTGGTCTCGTCCCGGGTACCCTTCCACGCGACCCAATTCCGCACCCTTGGGATCCAGGATGATTGTCGTGGGGATCGCCAAGATGCCATACTTGCGCGTGGCCGCTTGCCCGGCCTCGCTGTCAAAGGAGATCCGGACGCCAACCGAGTCCTGCAACACGCTCGCTAGCCCGGAGCGCGTGGACAAGATCTCTCGCTCCAACTGATTGCAAGGGGAGCACCAGGGCGCGGACACCTGCACGATCAACGACCGTTTGCCCTGACTGAGTTTCAGTCCCTCGCTAATTCCGCCGTGGATCCATTCGGGCGGGCTGGCGCTTACTGTCGGTGCGCTAAGCAAGATGCCTAGGGTTACGATTGAAATCAGGGTGTTTGGCATAAAATCAGGGCATTTGGCCTAAAAGAGAGATGATAATCGACCAAGTCAGGCCCACAACCACGTAGGCGATCAGGCCACTGAACAAGATATAGGTCGCGACTCGAAATTTTTTGTATTTGGGGTCGTAACGTGGCCTTTGTTTTGAATCGTTCATGGCTACCAATTCGGTTGTTGGACCGGGAGAGGGTTGTCCCGGTACCAGTCAATGCTGTTTTTCAAACCTTGCGCAAAGGGCATGGTGGCCTTCCACTGTAGCAGTTCTTGAGCCCGTTGAACGTCCAGGCATCGTCGAGGTTGTCCATTGGGCTTGGACTCGTCCCACGAGATGCTTCCTTCATACCCCATTTCAGAGCAGATCGCATCGACCAAGGCACGGATGGAGATCTCAAAACCAGCGCCCAGGTTGATGGGATCCGATGTTTCCAGGTGTTGCGCCGCTGCGACGAGGCCGGTTGCGCAATCATCCACGTACAAGAACTCACGCGTGGGGCTGCCGTCGCCCCAGAACACCACTTGATCCACGTCCAGTTGCTGGGCGTCGTGAATCTTCTTGATGATCGCCGGAATCACATGGCTGGACGTGGGATCAAAGTTGTCACCCGGTCCGTACAAATTGACCGGGAGGACATACGTCGCGTTCAAGCCATATTGATCGCGATACGCTTGGCTCATGACCCACAGGGCTTTTTTTGCGATCCCATAGGGGGCGTTGGTTTCTTCGGGATAGCCGTCCCAGAGCGATTCTTCCTTGAAGGGTACAGGCGTGTATTTGGGATAGGCGCAGATGGTGCCGACCGTGACGAATTTGGACACGCCGGCCAGGCGTGCGGCCTCCAGAAGCTGCACACCCATAATGATGTTGTCGTAAAAGAGTTCGCCCGGGCGCTCGCGATTCAGGCCGATGCCGCCGACTCGTGCGGCCAAGTGGATGACCAGATCGATGCCCTCGATCGCATCTCGGCAGGCGTCGTTGTTTCGAAGATCCGCGTCGCTGGAGCGTGGCACTCGAATCTCGGCGGGTTCATG
Source organism: Myxococcales bacterium (assembly GCA_963578115.1). Taxonomy (GTDB): domain Bacteria; phylum Myxococcota_A; class UBA9042; genus CAUZBV01. Next base: position 1,222 of record CAUZBV010000352.1, on the reverse strand, counting down.
GGTGCGGAGCAGCGAGCACACCTGCTGACCGACGAAACCGGCGCCGCCGGTGACCAAGATTCGAGCTCCGCGTAGGTTCACGCGAGCCCACCTTGGCGCTCTAGCACGGCGTGGTCGTGGTCCACGAGCTTTTGGACCAATTCTTTGAACGTGACGTTCGGGGTCCAGCCCAGTTCTCGTTGCGCCTTGGAGGCGTCGCCAACCAGCAACTCTACTTCGGTTGGACGATAGTAACGCGGGTCGATCTCGACGTGCTTTTTCCAATCCAGGTCCAATAGACCGAAGGCTTCTTCTACAAAGTCTTGGACCGAATGGGTCTCGCCGGTCGCGATGACATAGTCGTCTGGGTTGTCTTGCTGCAACATGCGCCACATGGCTTCGACGTAATCTGGGGCGTACCCCCAATCGCGCTTAGCCGCCAAGTTTCCCAAGAACAATTTGTCCTGATACCCCAGCTTAATGGCCGCCGCTCCTCGGGAGATCTTCCGGGTCACGAAGGTCTCCCCACGACGCTCGCTCTCGTGGTTGAACAAGATGCCGTTGCACGCATAGAGATTGTAGGCTTCGCGGTAATTGACGGTCATCCAATAGGCGTAGAGTTTGGCGGCTGCATAGGGCGACCGTGGATAAAAGGGTGTGGTCTCCGTCTGGGGCGTCTCCTGGACCTGTCCATAGAGTTCGCTTGAGCTCGCCTGATAAAAACGTGGTTTGATACCCACTTCGCGGATCGCCTCCAGCAGGCGAGTCGTGCCCAACGCGACCACATCACCGGTGTACTCCGGCACATCAAAACTCACGCGGACGTGGCTCTGTGCGGCCAAGTTGTAGATCTCCTGGGGTTCTATGCTGGCGAGCAAACGCGCCAAGTTGCTGCCGTCGGTGAGATCCCCGTAGTGCAGGAACAATTTGACGCCATTGATGTGGGGATCTTGATAGATGTGATCGATACGCTTGGTGTTGAACGTGGACGCTCGGCGGATAATGCCGTGGACCTCGTAGCCCTTCTCCAAAAGGAGTTCGGCCAAATACGAGCCATCTTGTCCAGTGATACCGGTGACCAATGCACGTTTCACGATGTCGCCTCTCTACCATGCCCACGGTGGTGAATCAATCGACATGGATGCCTAGCTTAATGAAATCGTTGCCTACGCTCGTGCTTCCGATCAGAGAGATTGAACAAGGACGCTCAAGGAAGGGGCTGGACATGCTCTACAGTAATTCG
>CAUZBV010000351.1:0-4586 GCA_963578115.1 Myxococcales bacterium | reverse complement strand
ACTGGTCCAATTGAACCACATGATGGGCCAAGCCAACGCATTGGTCGTGTCCGCCCAAAAAGAACACCACTCCGAGCATCTGAGGCCGCCGGAAGAGCACGCCATCGGCAACTACCTGGAGACCCCCTCCCTGACGGACGTGTACCCCGGGCTGAAACAATTCCGGATGACCCCGTAACAGACGCGATTGGCTCCGACCCAGTTACACCCTCTCGGGCTACGTCGTACTTTGGATGTACGCAAACGGTAGGGGGAGGTGTTCTGATGACGCGGTGGCTTTTCATGGGGCTCATTGGGATCGCATCGCTGTTGGCATCGTGTTCCGGCTCGTCTGAGCAGAAGGACACGTGCCTCGATGTTGTCTGTTTTGAGAATGCATTTTGTTCCGAGGGTGCGTGCAGCTGCAGCGAAGGCTTTGTGGCCGATCCTGCTGGAAGTTGTGTGGCTGCGGATCCTTGCTCAGCCGTGACCTGCGGTGACAACGGTAGCTGTGAGGCCGGTGCATGCGTCTGCGACTCCGGGTATCAAGAGGCGGAAGATGGCCCGTGTCAGGATGTGGATGAATGTGCGGTCGGTTCCGACGACTGCACCGACAACGCCGTCTGCACCAATACGAACGGCAGCTTCGATTGCACCTGCGATGTGGGTTTTCAGGGCGACGGCGTGACCTGTACGGACGTGGATGAGTGCGCGGATGGGCAGGACGCCTGCGCATCCTATGCGGACTGTATTAACACTGAGGGTGGGTTCAACTGTCCGTGTGTTGAGGGTCATGCCGGGGACGATTGCACGCAATGCGCAGACGGCTACCAGGACAACGACGGTGACGGCGCTTGTTTGGAGAATTGCGCATCGCCCGATCTTGTCTGCCCGGCCAACAGCCACTGCAACGATGGGGACGGTGCGGCCCAGTGCGTCTGCGACACCCCGGAAGACATCACCACTCAAACGTCCGGGCCGGTGTACTACCTGTCTCCGGACGGCGATGACGTCCTCAATGACGGTTCGGCGAGCAAACCGTGGAAGACCATTCTGACCAGTCTGGCAAAGGTGGAGCCCGGCAGCACGTTGAAGCTCTCGGCCGGCAAATTTCGATTGATGTCGGAGAACTCTGGGATGGTCAATGTGTTCCTGGGGCCCGAGCACAGCGGTTCGGAGAACGCTCCGAAAGTGATCCAGGGCGCGGGGGCCGGCCAGACCATCATCACCGGCGCCATTCCCGATTTTGAAACGCCGAACCAAGAAGCCTGGGTTTTGGTGGATGAAGTGCAACAGATTTACCGGAGCAAAGATCCGATTGAGAGTTACTATCCACCCAACTACTTCACGACCTTTGGCTGGCAAAAGCCGAACCATCTCTGGGGCTATGATGAGGACGATTATGCGCTGATTGGTTACAAGCTCTACGACAGCTTTTCCACGGACAATGTGTTCTTCATGAACGAGAACGAGGCACCACTGTACGTGGGGCCGGGCCTGTATCTAGCTCAAGACAGTGACGTCGGGCTGCTGGCCGGACACATCTACGTTCGCCTTTCTATTACCGATCCAGAAAAACACGGTGTGGTGCAAAGAGATCTCAACCCCAACCTGAGGGCGTTGCGGATCTTTGACCGTGACAATACGTGGCTCCTCTCGAAAGGGAGTGCGTATCTGGAGTTTGCTGATCTCAGCTTTACCGCCCAGGGCAAATTATCCCTAAATCCCCAACAAGTGGCTTCAGACAATCCGCCGCCAACGCATCATTGGACTCTTCGGCGCGTCCACATGCTCCTTCCCAATTTTGTTATTCACGAACTGTCACATGACATTCAGCTGCTGCACTCCACATTCAGCAGCGGCTTCCCGCCGTGGATTTATCGCACCGACCTCAAGTATGGATACGGTGAGTCGACGCTCTATCCCCCGGCCCAGGCACTGCACGTTGGAACAGTCGAGATTGTCAGCGATGCCCACCATGTCTCCATTCGATGGTGTACCATTCGAGATAGTTTTTTAGGCATTGCGGTGAGCGTGGCGCACGACGTGGAGATCGGGAACACCCTGCTCGAGAACGTCACGAACGATGCGGTCCTCTTGAACGAAAAAGCCTACAACATCAACGTCCACCACAACACGCTCCGCGGATTTGCAGGCGTCAGCTGGTCCAGCGGTTTACTTAGAACGCCGCCGGCCGTATTCGGAACGATCTATATTCATCACAATCTGATTGAATTGGAGAAGATTCCGTACGTGCGCCTACCGGGGGCAGAACAGACGTTGCCCTGGAACGCGACCGTTGCCGACGAGTTTTTACAAAACCGCCCCTTTGGTTCACATGGCTATCATGCCGAGGCTTGGAACACGTATAACAACACCATCATCATTAACAATACGCTCGGAATGACCGCTCTGTTGCTGACAACGGAAGAGATCGAGACGACAAAGTACTTCCTGAACAATGTGGTCATTCAACAGAATCCTACAGGTCGAATTGTGTACGGCAACCCGACGGGGCCGCGCTTTGGAAAAGGCCACGGCCTCCAGATCGCAGACGGGAACGTCTACTGGCGCACTCCCTCTGACGAACTGGACAAAGAGCCTCACTACTGGCTGCTTTACTTCTACGAAGACGGAAAGGTCGACTCCGAAGGGTTACCCAAGCCGACCGTCGAGTCGTTTGAGACGCTGGACGTCCTTAAAAGCGACACGCTCTATGAGATGACCAAGCTCACCTATTCATACGGCTTTGATGGACGCTCGGTGTTCGCGGATCCGCAACTGGGTGAGGACTTTCGCCCCGCCGCCGAGAGTCCCGCGGCGACGGCTCAAATTGATTTATCCACCGAGTATCCCGGCTGGCCCCACAACGACTCCACCTACATTGGTGCCTATCCACCGGCCGGCGCACCCATCGAATGCTCGCCGTAAACAAGAGGCGAAGCATTGGGTCAACGGGTGCAACAAGCCGCCCCTATGGAACCCTTGTTCGATAAAGGTCAGTCGTTTCGGAACCGCCGTTCGGAGGCCTTCAACGACCCCTTTTGACTCATTCATATCGACGACGGGCGCGTCCGCGTTGATGTGCGGCGGACCCTCATGGACCCCCCGAGAGAGAAAGCGATTTGAACCCGTTGACCCTGACGTCTCGGGGCGGTTATGGTCTGCTTGCTGATAGGGGCATTGTGCGGGTGAAGGAGGGTTGCCGGGATAGGGAACACGGTAAGCCCCCCGATCGTGCGTGCGACCATTCATAATAAAGGGGATCACATGGAAACTGGCTGGATCGTATTTATCGTTGTTGCCGTCGTCGTAGTGATGATGTTTGTCGGCATCTACAACAAGCTTGTGGCCGCCAAGAATCACTTCAAAAATGCGTTTGCGCAGATCGATGTGCAGCTCAAACGTCGATACGACCTGATCCCCAATCTTGTGGAGACGGTCAAGGGGTACATGAGCCATGAGAAAGACACGCTCGATGCGGTGATCTCCGCGCGAAATACAGCCCTCTCCGCGGCCAAAGCAGCCGGATTGAACCCCGGAGATCCTGAGGCGATGAAGTCCCTGGGAGGCGCGGAGTCCGCCTTGGGGGGTGCCCTCGGAAAACTCAGCGTCGTGATGGAAGCGTATCCCGATCTGAAAGCCGATCAATCCGTCAGCCAGTTGATGGAAGAGTTGACTTCGACGGAAAACCGTATCGCGTTTTCGCGCCAGGCCTTCAATGACGCCGTGATGGCGTACAACATCACGCGGGAGAAATTCCCGAATGTTATGGTCGCCGGAATGTGTGGGTTTTCCGCTGCGAATCAACTGGAGATCGAATTTGAGCCTGGTGGCCGCGATGCTCCCAAGATTCAATTCTAGGCTGCGCATATGAACTTTTTTGAGAGTCAGGCGGATGCGCGAAAGAGCTCATCACGATTGGTCGGATTTTTTGTGCTCGCGGTTCTCTGTATCGTGGTTGCGCTCTACTTCGTCTTTGCATCGGTCTCTGTCTATGGCGGCGACGATCCTGTGGGTGCCAGTTGGTGGATTCCGGAGGTGTTCCTCTGGACGTTCGTGTGCACGATCGGTGTGATCGGTCTGACAAGCCTTGTCAAAATCAGTTCCCTCTCCGCCGGCGGCTCCGTCGTCGCCGAGTGGATGGGGGGGCGCCTGATTGACTCTGGAACCAAGGACAAGAACGAGCGGAGGCTCATCAACATCGTGGAGGAGATGGCCATCGCTTCCGGCGTCCCGGTACCGTCGGTCTACGTCATGGATCAGGACGGGATCAACGCATTCGCGGCGGGACATTCCTCCGATGATGCGGCCGTGGCGGTCACAACCGGCTGTATGGAGCAGCTCTCTCGCGATGAACTGCAGGGGGTGATCGCCCATGAGTTTTCCCATGTGCTCAACGGAGACATGAAGCTCAATATTCGGCTGATCGGAATTCTGGCGGGGATCCTGGTCATCGGGGTGACCGGGGCATGGGTCTTGCGAATCGCAGCGCTCAGCGGGCGGGGTTCCAGGAGAGAAGGCGGTGGGGCCGCGGTGGCCTTCATGGTGCTTGGGGTTTCTTTGATGGTCATCGGCTATGTGGGCGTGTTCTTCGGCAATATCAT
>CAUZBV010000350.1:0-4596 GCA_963578115.1 Myxococcales bacterium | reverse complement strand
ATTGAAGCCTGGAAGACACGCGCGGTGATCAGCAGTCTGAAAGCGTTTGGCGGTAGCGCCAACGCGGTGGCCAATCTGAAGGCCCTTCATGCGGCCGGCGCGACGATTCTGTACGGCACCGACTTTGGGAACAGCTCGTACGCGGGTATTGACCCCGCGGAGCTTAAGCTAATGCAGGAAGCGGGTATGGATGGTCAGGCGATCTTGGATGCCGGGACGTCCGTGCCGGCGACATTCTGGGGACTGGATGAACTGGGCGCCATTGCACCCGGCAAGGCCGCTTCCCTGCTGGTCTTGAACGCCGATCCGCGGACCGTTCCGCTGACCCTGGCCGCCCCGGCCGCGGTCTATATCAACGGGGTGCTGCGGTAGCGCGCTACTTCCGAGTTCTCATCGCTCAAGGCGCGTAGCAATCAAAGAGGAAGCCGTTCCCCTCGTGCTGGGTGAGGCTGAGGGTCTCGTCGCTCTCCAGGAGGATCGGTTCTTGGACCGAGGCGTCCGCGGGGAGCTCCGCCAGGCGAGTGATCTTGTAGCGGTAAGACCAGGTCATGGAGTAGCCGTTCACAAAACCGGCCACGTCTTCCAACTCGAAGGGCGGCGTGGGGACGGCCAGGAGATAGATGTTGGCGTCGTTGCCCTCCGGGACGCGGACGATGACCTTGTCCACCTGCCACCCGGGGATCTTGTAGTACTGGGGTCGGTTGGGGCGATTCTCTTGCCCCTCCGTGCCGGCTTCCGCCACCACGATACGCGATGAGAAGAAGCGGGGATCGTCCCGACAATAGGACGGAACGCCGATGGCATAGTCCGTGTCCGGGAAGAACGCTTTGGGCATGTCGAATTCTAGGCTGATCTCGTAGAAGGATCCGCCCGGCGCCGAGGCGATCCGGACGGTGCTGTAGGCAAAGCCGCCCGGGTCTCGTCCTGTGGGACTGTCGACCCATGCGCCCTGGGTACCCACGTCCGGGGCCACATCGGCCTGGATCTTGAGTCCGTCGATGGTGCAGTCGGGCCCACTGTTTTGGGTGCACCAGTTTCCGATGCCTTGGAAGGGATCCTGCTCCACCTGATGCAAGAAGTGTCCGATGTGCGGCCAGTCCCAGGTGGCCACGTGGGCAGCGTAGTTGCCAAAGAGCTCGCCCAAATCCAACCCCTCCTGGGCCAGGTAGAATCGCATCTTCTGCAGGGTGGTGCCCGGGGTCAGGTCCGTATCCCCCGAGAGGCGACCGATGAGGTAGGGCTTGGCGGCGTAGTGGCTGACAAAGGTCCACCAGACCCCCAGGCCGTAAAACCGGGCGCCCAGGCCCTGGTCGTCGATGTTCAACTCTTGATAGGGTTGTTTGGATTTGAAGACGTGCTTCTCCAGGGTCGGGTCCCAGCGTCCCTCGAACGCGAGGGGAATGGTGGGGTAGTAGGTCAAGCCCGTGGACATCCAGGATTTGATCCCCGCGAAGAGGTGGCTGGTCATGATTTCGGCGAAGGACTCGCCCGAGATGCCGCGAATGTAGTGGTGCACCTTCTGGTAGGTGCGCATGAGCGTGAAATGCGCCGAGTGGCCGTGTTCATGCACAGGGCGCTGCCAACCGCCGTAGAGATCCGGATCGTGGGTGGCCCACCGGGTCCAGCCCCCCGCTTCAGCGATCTTGCGATGGTCGGCCGAGGTGGGCTCGCCGGGGAAGTCTTCGGGCAGCCAGTTGAACGCCTGAAAGAGATCGGTCACATACCGGCAGGGGTTGTTGTAGTTGATGCGTTCGCCACACCCTTCAGCGTCCTCGCACAGGGGCTCGGGATAGTAGCGATAGGTGTTTAGAGAGCCCTCTGGCGCAAGCTTCCGCGTGTCGGTGAAGGGGATCATGTCGAGCTCAAAGAACATCTGCTCGTGCCACCGATCCCAGAACCCGATCATCCGCTTGAGGTTGTCTCGGTCCACGGGGTCCACCGCCGGAAAATCCTCGGGTTCGGGGATCCACATCGTCACATAGACGCCGCTGGAGAAGTGCTGCTGGGCGTGGTTTTGAACAATGGTATACCCGCCCATGCCCCAGGAGTACCGGGCGTTGGAGTCGGGGTATCCATCGGGGATCTCGTAGTCGCCCATCGCGCCGCAGCGCTTGCCCAGGTCCCGGATCTCCTTGGCGGTGAGTTGCCGTCCTTGGGTGTAGAGCCGCAGATCCCAGATCTTGGCGTTGAGGGTTCCCAGCCGCAAGACCTGCAGTGGATCCGCCGCTGCCGCCATCTGGCTCTTCACCGTCGCCATGTTGAAGCCGGGCAGGGCGGTCGTTGTGGCGCCCAGATACACCGTGGCGTCTCCCTGGGGGGGAACCACCAGAACAAACTGGTTGCATTGGTACTCTTTGAGGCCCCCGGTCAGGCTGTTTTCTCCGGCCACGCTGACCGTTGGCCCGCTATCGCCCACGGTGATGGCGAGCTGACTGTCGGTCACGGTGGCTTGCAGGCCCAGGCCTTCAAAGAGCAAACCGCTCATGGTTTCGGGCGCTTTGTCCCACACCGGCATCAACTTCATTGTGAGCGTCAGTCCCTGGGCGTCGCTGATCCCCGCCACATCGGACGCGTCCACGGCGTGAACGGTCAGATCTTTGTAGGTGAAGTCCGTGCGGCTGGTGAAGTTGGCCATGGACTCGTTGACGATCTCTTCCATTTCAATGGACGTCGTGTAGTGGTCTTCGCCCCCGTCGTAGGCGGAGGTGCGGGGCGCCAGATTTTGCCACAGCACGCTGATGGGCACAAAGAGCTCCAGGTCCTGATTGTAGTCCGCTTCGCCGTGAAAGTTGTCGGCCTCGCAGGCGCATTCGCCGTCCGTCAGGCAGCGGGAGATGGGATCCGCTCGACAGATCCCATTGTCTTTGATGGTTCGCATCCAGTTGCAACCCGTGGTGCTCACGCAGTTGTGGTGTTCTTTGAGTTCATCACAGGCGGACGCGGGAAAGCGCCCGGGCACGGCCTGGGGTTGGGTGTGAAAGAGGAAGTACTCGGAGCTGTCCGGCTCGATGATTGGCGTCGTGTCGGTCACGGTGGTGTCGGGTTGGGTGGTGTCGACCTCTTCCGTGCTCAGATCGGTGGAGGGGACATCGGCCGGGCTGGTGTCCGGTGGTGTCGTGGTGTCGGACGATGGACTGGTGTCACTGTCACCGCCACAGCCCAGGCAGAGCAACAGCGAAGTGAACGCGAACAATACAACGGGTGTCCTCATGAGCGGCATCCTCCTATGGGATCGACGAGCTTCGGATGAAGCCACCCAGACGGTATCAAATCTGCGACCGGCGGACCATGAATCGTGTGCATTTCTTTTGTCTGTTACGGAGTCGATTCTGTCCCCGACCCACAGAGGGTGCCATCGCAGGTGCGCAACAGACCATCCACATCGCAGACGCAGTCGCAGGCGGGCGCCACCGAGCCAGCCACATCGCCCAGGCTCACCGTCTGACCGTCCACATCACAGCCCAGGGACCATGCAAGTGCCGTCTCACCGTCGGCTGCTGTGCCGGGCGTGCTGGTCGCCAACAGGACGCGCTGGTCGGGCAACAACATGGGCGAGGACAGGCGCAGCGTGATGGGGCTATTCACCACCGAGACAGCGACGCGTCCGAGCGAAAACGTGAGCGTTTTCGATTGCCCCGGCAGGAGCGTCTTGAGGTCTTCGGTGTGGCTGGCGAGCTCGCTGTCGGCGTGGAGCGAGGCATTGAGTGTGTAGTAGAAGGGGGCCACGCCCGTCTGGGCCAGCTCCACGGTCACTTCGGCCTCCACCGTCCCGGCGTCCAGGCCCCAGAGGTTCAGGCTGGCCGCCTGAAGCTCGAATTGATAGCCCATTTGCAGCGCGGCCTGCTCGGCCCGTTCGCGCTCTGTACCCTCATAGCCTTTGCCATCCTCGTTGAAGGCTGTGTAATTCAACAGGTAACTGGCGTGTGTGGCGTCAATGCAGGTGGCCACACCCTGTGCGTAGGTGTCCAAGGTGTAGTCGTCCTGGAAACACACGCTCTGCAGCTCGGGACGGAGCTCGCCGCCAATCATGACCTCTTTCCATCGCTCGGCACCACCGGCCGCCACCAATGACGGGAGAAAGAACCATCCGATGTCGCCCATGGTGCTGTAGGCAAAGGAGTCGTCGTGAAACCCGATGCGCAAATCCAAGCTATTGGCCGACGGGTAACGGAGTTGGAGTTGACTGGTATTAAACGCCGCGTGGAAGGCCTTCAAGACGGCCGTTTGGGTGGCCACCGAGGCAAACCAATCCGTGTGGGGATAGGAGTGCCATTCGCCCCAAAAACCCAGCAAGCCCACTTGCAGAGCGCCGATGCGCGGATCGCCGTCGTACTGCGCGCCCAGGGCCGATATCAGTCCCAGCATGGCCTCCACCAACAAGGGGTTGTCGTAATCGGGCGAACAACCACCGCCGTGGTCGGTATAGGTCTGACAGGTCACGAGCTCGGTCAGGTGTGCGGGCATGCCGGACGGACTGTTGGGGTAGTCCAGGAACACTCGGAACACGCTGTGGTGCCCGCGCGCAGCGGCTGCATCGAGGAGCGGCTCCAGACCGGTGTTGAACGTCTCACCGTCGGGACCCCACAAGTCGGCCAT
>CAUZBV010000349.1:0-4605 GCA_963578115.1 Myxococcales bacterium | reverse complement strand
GGAGACAACCGTGTTGCCCCGAACCCATGGTTCCGCGCTCTTCACACGTGGCGAGACGCAAGCCTTGGCGACTGTCACACTCGGTACCGGTCGCGATCCGCAGCGGATCGAGACCCTGATGGGTGAGATCAACAAGTCCTTCATGCTTCACTACAACTTCCCGCCTTTTAGTGTGGGGGAGACCAAGTTCCTTCGCGGACCGGGTCGTCGTGAAATCGGTCATGGGACACTGGCACAACGGGGTATCACCCCCCTCCTGCCCTCGGAAGAGAGCTTCCCCTACGCCATTCGTATCGTCAGTGAAGTGCTGGAGTCGAATGGCTCCTCCTCCATGGCCACCGTATGTGCGGGATCCATGGCGCTCATGGACGCGGGCGTGCCCATCAGCGGCCCCGTCGCGGGTATTGCCATGGGCTTGATCAAGGAAGGGGACGACATCGCCATTCTCAGTGACATTCTCGGAGACGAGGACCACTTGGGCGATCTGGACTTCAAGGTCGTCGGAAACCGAGACGGAATCTCGGCCATTCAGATGGACATGAAGATCACTGGTTTGACCCGTGACGTACTCGCTCAAGCACTGGAGCAAGCCCGTGAAGGACGGCTTCACATCTTGGACGAGATGGGCAAGACCATCGAGGAATCCCGCTTGGATCTCTCGACACATGCGCCGCGCATCTTCACCATCTCCATCAATCCGGAGAAGATCCGCGACCTCATCGGCCCGGGTGGAAAGCATATTCGATCCATCCAAGCCGACACGGGAGCAACCATTGACGTCAACGACGAAGGTCGCGTCAATGTCGCTGCGAGTGATGGGGAAGTAGCCAAACAAGCCATCGAATTGGTACGGCGTTTCACCGAAGAACCCGAGCTGAACAAACGCTATTTGGGTGTGGTCTCACGGATTGCCGATTTCGGTGCATTCGTCGAGATTCTTCCCGGCACGGACGGCTTGGTCCACATCTCCGAACTGGCGGAGGACCGAATCGACCGAGTCGAAGATGTCTGCGCCCACGGTGACGAAATCCTCGTCAAGTGCATCGGCATCGACCGCCAAGGGAAAGTTCGCTTGTCTCGCCGCGCCGTCCTCATTGAGGAAGCCGGTGGCACCTACGAAGCACCCAGTCGGGAACGTCCGAGCGGTGGTGGTGACCGTGACCGTGGTGGTGGTGGTGGTGACCGTGGTGGTCGCGATCGAGGCCGACGGTTCGACAACTAAAACGAATGACGACTTCTATCCCGGTACAGTTCCAACGGGTTCGGCCTCAGGAAGACGCTGACCTAGCCTGTCCCCTTCCTCAAACGGAGGGGTCAGCTGGGTTGGATTTGCCCGCGGCCGTGCCCGAACCGGTGACGTTGAAGCCCCGAGAGTTTGCCCGCATCCCAACAGGATTTGCCATGGCGCTACCCCCGCATCATGAAGGCCAAGTACGGCCTCGTAGCGGGCTGGCGGCCAAGCACGGTATTACCTTACTCAATAGTCCTGGGACCATCGACGCCGACTATCGGGGGGAAATTCAAGTCATTGTCGTCAATCACAGCAACGAAGCGTTCACCATCACTCGGGGCATGCGTATTGCCCAGTTGGTGGTGGCGCCCGTTGCACGTATTGAAATCTCAGAGGTCAGTACCCTCGACGCCACAGAACGTGGCGCGGGCGGATTTGGATCGACCGGCGTCGTGGCCGGATAGATAAAGGGAGAAAACCATGGCTTCAGCAACTAGAAAACGACGGGCTGTCATCAAGATGAAGCTTAAGAAGCAAGGCAAAAGTCGTAAGCGGGCCAAACGAGCCGAAGAGCTAAAGAATCGAGAGGCCAAAGTAGACGTCCTCTAGGCATCGCACGCTCTTCTGAAACAGTGGGGCGATGGTGTGTACCCACACCGTACACTGGCTTACGCTAGGACCGACTGGTCTGGGACGCCAAGTACTCGGAGATGATCTGCTTTTCTTCTTCGATGATGCTCAGAAACTTAATTCCATAGTGGCTCCCACCGTCCCCACCTTCCACCTCACGAATCACCAACGCGTCCGCTTGAATCATCCGGTCGGCACCTGGAATTAAGAAAGAAACCACCACCTGGGTATGTACGGTGAGCCCTTGATTGGTCTCAAAGAGCAAGCCGCCCTCGGACAGATCGCGACTCTTTCCAAAGATGGTGGTTGGTTTTTCGCCAGCGACTCGGACTTGAACCAAGATCGAAATGAATTTCCGTTTTGGCGTGTCGAGCAGTTTGCGCGTCAGTTTCAATAAGGGTCGACCCTTCATCGGCTCTTTGACGACGTACACGTTCTTTCGATCGTTGTAGGCTTTCACCGCTGCCAGATCGTCATCCGGACCGGAAATGAGCACCACGGGGATCGCGGTCCCCTGCGGCTCACACACGGTGGCCACATCCACCCCCGTGGGAACACCGCGGCTGATCAAGAGATCCACGCTTCGCTCCAAGAGGAACTCTTTGGCCTCAACACCCGACATCACCGCATACACATCGCAGCCACGGGCTTGAAACGCATGCTCCGGATTCTCAAAAAAGTTCGGTTCCGAACTCACCAGCAACACTTGTTTCGTGACCACTTTCTCCTCGGGCTATGCCTTTCCCGTATGCTGGAGCACACCTGCCGGCAAGTCAACTACCGTGGAGCGGATTTGCACACGGTGTCCCCATCCATGATGGAAAGACGAGTGTTGCCAGCAGGGCCGCCCATTGATACAAAGGCGAGCGATGAAAGGCATCGCATCCATCGAGCAAGCCATTGAAGACATTCGCACGGGTCGAATGATCATCCTGATCGACGATGAAGACCGCGAGAACGAAGGCGATCTGGTCATCGCGGCGGACCTGGTGACTCCCCAGAGCATCAACTTCATGGCCACGCACGCCAGAGGTTTGATCTGTGTCGCCCTTTCTCACGATCGGGTGAACGCCATCGGCCTCGACCCCATGGTTCGACACAATCGGGCACCGTTGGAGACCGCATTCACCACATCGGTGGATGCGCGCGAGGCCACCTCGGGTATTTCAGCCTCCGATCGATCCTTGACTGTGCAGCGATTGATCGCGAAGGGCGCCACGCTGGGTGACTTTCGAGTCCCAGGGCACACGTTTCCCTTGTCCTCCCGAGAAGGCGGCGTCTTGGTCCGCGCCGGACAAACAGAGGGCAGCGTGGACTTGGCCGTGTTGGCCGGTCTTCAGCCCGGTGCGGTGATCTGCGAGATCATGAACCCCGATGGCACCATGGCCCGTTTGGATGATCTCCTCGCTTTTGGCGAGGAGCACGACATTCATGTGGTGACGATCGCCGACTTGGTCGAACATCGAATGCAAACCGAATCGTTCGTGAAAGAGGTGGCACGTGTCCAGTTGCCCACCGCGTATGGACACTTCACCGCCTGCGCGTTCGAAAATTCACTCGACACCCATGTCCACATCGCGTTGGTCATGGGTGATGTGGGCGATAACCGCGAAACCCTCGTGCGGGTTCACCGTGGCGACTTGATCTCCGACGTGTTTGATTTCCGAGGAGACCGGCGCGTTAATCGCTTGGACTGGGCCCTCCGACGAATCGCCGAGGAAGGCCGCGGGGTGCTGCTCTACTTGCGCACGGGCAGCAGTGGAGAAACCACGATCAACAGCCTTCGAGCGTATCTTCAGCGCAACGCGAAGTCTCCGTCCACAGCGGACAAACCCGTCTCTGGAGGCATGAACTTTCGGGACTTCGGGATCGGCGCGCAGATTCTCAGCCATGTCGGCTTGAACCGTATCCGTGTCCTCACCAACAACTCCCATCCACTCCGAGGACTCAGTGGATTTGGCTTGGAAATTGTTGGCTGGGAACCGATTCGTTTGGACGACGACGAGCAGAACCCCTCATCCGACGTCTGAGCCCTGTCGGCGCCGCCATCGGGCGCGCACCCAGAACCACAGCACAAACCCCAACAACCCCAGCGCGATCACGCGGCATAGGGTCTGCAGATCGAGGACGCCCAGATCGATGTTGACCGCGGCGAGGCGCAGACCTCGGTGCGCAATCAACGCCACAAAGATCCCACACACCCTCAAATACCGATTCGTTCGTTTGCGCCAATACAGCCAAGAAAAGGGGAGCAAATGGCCCACAAACGTGCCCAGCAAGAACGCGTCCCAGTGCTGGTCAATAAACGCCATCATGATTTCGTAGGGGGATGACCAACACCCGGTGGGTTAGTCGTCCAAAGTCTCCAGAAACTCGTTCAGAATCTTTTTCTGTTGGCCGCTCAGTGACGTTGGAACGGTCAAACGCATATGGACGAAGTGATCGCCCATTGTCTTTCGATTCAGATGCTGCACCCCTTTCCCACGCAAACGAAGTACGTCGCCAGGCTGTGTACCCTCAGACACCTGGATGACCTCATCACCATGAATGGTGGAGACGGTCAGCTCCCCCCCCATGGCGGCCAAGGGGTACGACACATCTTCCACCGCGTGAATGTCGGCCTCATCGCGCTTGAAATGCTCGTGAGGGGCGACACGCATAAACACCACAACGTCGCCAGGCGTTCCCCGGGTGTCGCCGGCCAAGCCCTCTCCCGGAACACGAAGCTGTGTTCCCGTGTCCAC
>CAUZBV010000348.1:0-4631 GCA_963578115.1 Myxococcales bacterium | reverse complement strand
GACGTCATTGAACAAAGGCTCCCATCACGTGATCGTCTATCGGTCGGACCAAGACACAGAGATTCTGGAACCGGAAAACTGCGATCCCTTTATCGAGACCTTGGGCGGGGAGACGATCCCGCTTATCATCACCCAAGTCAGCGAGGAGACCCTTACGTTGCCCCCAGGCGTCGCGTTCAAGTTTGCGCCCCATCAGATGATTCGCATCGAGGCCCATTACTTGAACTATTACGACGAAGACATCTCGGCCCACGCGGATGTGTCGTTTAAGACCATCGCCCAAGAAGATGTTGAGCATGAGGCGGACATGCTCTTTTACGGGACACCGGACTTTTCCATTCCGGCCGGTAAAGAACACACCACCCCCTGGCACTTCATTGACGTCTGGGAAGATACAAAGGTTTTTGCGGTCACGGGTCACACGCACCAGCACGGAACCAATGTGGAGATCAGCAAATCCACATCCGCCGACGATGAGGGCGACTTCATTTACCCCCAAGACACTCCTTTTACATGGAATGAATCCCCCATTGAGCAGTACAGCCCCGCCCTGCACTTTTCGGCTGGAGAAGGCTTCCGCTATCGCTGTACGTGGAAAAACACCAGCAACAAGAGCCTGAGCTTCGGTGAGTCTGCCAACCAAGAGATGTGCTTCTTGTGGGCGTACTATTACCCCTCCAAAGGATATCGAATGTGCGTGAACCCTGGGGGCATCGCCGGTGGATTTGACGTCGGCGAACAAGTCTGTTGCCCCGATGACGCCTTCCTCTGCGATCTGATCAAAGGGTTCCTCAGTGGCGGCGGAGGCTTCTAAGCAAGCCGAACTGCGCTATTCCTTGGGAGCACCCGAAGCAATCCATTCCCGCAACGCCTTAATCTGACAATCCGGCCCCAACGGTTCCACGATGTTCGGCGGCATGGAACCGTCCGAACCCGTTATCTCAACCCGATGAATCAGATACGACGCCTCCGGATCACCGGGCACCACTCGGAACACCCCCTCTGAGTCAGGCTTTGCAATCGCTACGTCGACCAGATTGTCGTAGGCGTTACCGGGGGTCAGCACCAGGCCTCCCTGAGCGGTATTATCCGAATGGCATGATGAGAACGTGCAAGACATCTTGAAGTAGTTCTCCTCCAACGAGGCAATGGTCGGCTCCACATTGCAGGTGGTGATGGTGTCGGTCCCAGCATCGACCGGGGGATGGGTGCTGTCCCCGCCAGAGCTACAGCCGAAAACACTCGCCAACAACAGAGCCCACATCATTCGAATCATGGTGTTACTCCTACCTCTTTGAATCATCCGATGGGTCGGGAGAGTCTGCTGATGGTGCCGCCCCAAGTGCCGGGGTGCCGCCCGGTTCATATTCAAACCCGTACACAAAACACTCGCCCTCGTGCTTGATCGTCTCGTCTTCCCAGCCCAACACATCCCCGTCGAGCACGGTTGCGTCAAACGCAATAGGAGACTCCATGAAACCCAGCATGACGCACATCTCTTGGTCACCGATACCCCACCCTATCGTCTTGTCTCCAGGGTTTTGGAAGGCACAGGTATACGACAACCCCGTGGCACCGGGCAAAGCGACCGGGGGATCGAACACTCGGCCAAAGGGATCCGAGCCAAAACCATCAAAATCTTGGATCAACAGGCCGTCCTTTTCGCCACCCACCACACGAACTTGAAAGCCCGCGCCCAACGAATGGTAGTGGGGCAGCATGTAGTGCATTTTTACGTCAAAGGGATGATTGAACTGACCGGCAAACACTTTCTCCATGTTGCATGTCGTCGAGAACTCCGCCGTCGACTGGGCAGGAATTTCCAAATCCACATAAGAGAGCCGGAATGGGGTCAGCTCCACAGACACCTCGTCGCCCGGAACGGTATAGAGATGCAAGCTCAAGTGAATATCACGCGCTTCGGGATACACGTTCAGCAAATGGGTCGAACCCATGATCCAAACGTTGGGTGGCACACGGACCACCGCACCGTCCTGAAATTTCTGCACTTCACGCTTCACTTGCGTGGATTGAGCGAAGATCACGCCCCCCGCTGTGGCGGCGTCGATTTCGTGGAAGCCCGTGTTGTAGCAATTTTTCCAGGTACCCGATTGATAGCCACGTTCTTCAGCCACCTCCGCGGGTACAAAGAACCAGTTGGAGTGGTGGTAACCGCCATCACTCACCATCTCGACGGCGTTGACATACAACGTTTCGGTGTTGCCCACGACCCAACTTTGGCAAACACCATCCAACTCTTGCCCTGCCTTCAGCGTAACGTCTCCAAAATCATGAGACAGCTTGTTGCCCGGAATGGGAGCGCATTGGGCCCAGGCGCCTGCGGGGTGTTTTCCTTCCGGGCACTGCACACACTTCGCTTCATCCCCCCCGCTCGCTGGCTGGCAGGATTTGCCCATCTCCAAACACGTCTTCGCAATGGAGTCGCAGCCCTCCAGGTTGAGGGTCTTTTGGTCGGATGCCGCGCACGCTGCCCCCACCAAGCACAACACTCCCAGCATCCAGAACGCCTTCACCTTCACACCTCTCCCTTTTGCGTCTGCCCAAAGCAGTCCAGCAACTTGCGCCGCAAGACCTTGCCTGTGTCGCCCAGCGGCAAGTCGGCCATGGCCGCAAAGACCATTCGGCGGGGCGCCTTGTAGGTGGCCATGCGCCCCGCTGCCCACTGTATCAATTCGTCGGCGCTTAATTCCACTCCGCTCGCTGGGATGATCACGGCGACGGGCACTTCTCCCGCTGTGGGATGAGGCTCGCCGAACACGAAGGCCGCTTCGACCCCCGGATGCTCGCAAAGTCCCGCTTCGATCTCGGCAGGAAACACCGAATACCCCCCCACCTTCAGTCGATCGCTGCTGCGATTAATGAACTCAATGCTCCCCAACAGGCCGCGTCGAACCATGTCGCCCGTATGGAGCCACCCATCTCGAATGACGGCTTTGGTGGCCTCCCCGGCGCCCAAGTAGCCCTTCAAGACCCCCGGCCCTTGAATGCACAGTTCCCCCTCGCCACCGTACGAGACCTCTTGGCCGTCGTCCCCAATGACCCGTACGGATACGCCTGGCAGCGGAACACCCACAAAGCCTCTCTGGCGCTTCATGCCAGGTAGTGAGACCCCGCCCAACACGATGCCGCTCGTCTCCACCATACCGTAGCCTTCGGCGAAGGCTGCAGGAATTCGAAAGGGGCCGAATTTCACGGACGCTCCCATCTGCTTGAAGCGCTCCACAATGTCCGGGCTCACCACATCGGCGGCGCTCACCCACAACTTGACGGATGACAGATCGCGCGCCTCGGCGCCGGCTTCCAACAAGAGTCGATACATGGTCGGCACGCCGATAAAGATCGAGGGCTGTTGCTCCTCCAGAATGTCCAACACCGCCAACGGATCGAAGGTCGGCATTTGATAGATGGGCATGCCCGCCATGAGAGCCAGCAACGACGCCGAAAACCCATACATGTGCGCCAACGGGAGCGCTGTAAACGCCATGCTTTCGGCGTTAAGCAGCATGGGATCCAAGAGAGCGAAGCGCGCCAGGGCGCCACACAGGCCCTCGGAGGTGATCATGGCCCCTTTGGGTTTGCCCGTGGTTCCCGACGTGTAAAACACCGCCACCATGTCCTGGGCACTTCCCGAAGGCGGCGCAGCCTCTTCCCCCGTGTGTTCCACCAAAAGGGATGCCAGGGAATGTACTTCAGGGACGGGCGACTCGTCTTGGGTGGTCAGCCAACAGGACACCGCGGAGTGATCGTCCATAGAACCTACACCGGATTCGTAGGTGGTTTGCGAACCGATTACAATACGCGCTTTGGAGTCGGCCAACACGTGCTGGACCTCCGCCGGTCGCATCTTGGCGTTGAGTGGTACCACCACACCGCCAGCCCGCCAGATCGCCAGACAGTGCACCAAAAGCTCCATGTGATTGTCTGTAAAGACCGCCACGGTGTCGCCGCTGACCATCGACACGGGAACCGCCCGGAGGACGCTCGTCATCTTTTGCACAAATTGGTGGATTTGCTGGTGCGACCAATCCTTGCCTTCAAGGCCGGGAACGCCGATCGCTTCGTGGAGCCGAACCGCCAACCGATCCCCGTGCAATGCCATCAACGCATCCGCCAAGTCTGCCGCGTGGAGATCGCCGCCGCCCATGGCTGTACGCAGCCGCGTCAAAAAACCCATGAATTAGGATACGATCGCGATGCGTCCGTCGTGGACACCCACTTTCAAGGTCGCACCTTCCGTGACCCGACCCGAGAGGATCGCTTCCGCAACAGGTCCTTCGACCAGTTTTTGAATGGTGCGACGCATGGGACGTGCACCTTGTTCGGGATCGTACCCGCCATTTTCGATGAGAAAGGGGATGATCGCCTCGGTTGTTTCATAACCGATCCGACGCTCATTGAGCAGCCGAGCGGAGCTTTCCTTGAGCAGAATGCCCGCGATGCTTTTTACGTCGTCAATGGTCAAAGGACGGAACACCAACTTGTCATCAATCCGATTCCACAGCTCGGGAGAGAAGCGCTTGCGAGCGGCTTCCACCACCTGGTTCAGCACGTCATTCTGTGCGCTCGCGGCGGCGAATCCAACGGGACGGTGCATGCGCTCGAACTCCTCG